>JBOGIC010000667.1:0-3723 GCA_050744985.1 Acidimicrobiales bacterium | reverse complement strand
AGGCCCAGGCCGCCCAGGACGGCGATCAGGTCGGTGTTGACCTCGTCCTCCCAACCGCCCATCGCCGGCAGGCGGGCGCGGTGGGCCAGGACGTGGGCGCAGGCGTGGGCGATCAGCGCGCCGACCTCCTGCGGGCTCTCCTCGTGGTGCGGGCTGAACTGCAGGTACGTGGCGGTGCGGGCGTGGTTGACCCGACCGCCCACCTCGAGATTGGGGTCGAAGGCCACGTGCCCGACGGCGGCACGCGGCACGCCGAGATGGGTGAGGACGAGGTCCACGGCCTCCTGGAGGCGCCGGGCCTCGCAGCGGGCGTAGAAGTACTCGTCGGCCGGGAACACGAACCCGCCCCGGGTCGGCTGGGGGCGGGCGAGCAGGTAGGAGAGCGGGTGGAGCCGGCCGATGATCCACTGCTGCGTCGGCTGTTCCTCGGGCTCCAGGGCGCCGGCGAACGGCTCGACGGCGACCGCCGTGGCGAGACAGGAGCGGACAGCCATCGGCTATCGGGACGGGCGTCGCTGGATCTGCAGCGGGGCGTTGCAGGTGCACAGCGCCTCCTCGCAGCGGTGCACCCCCTCGTTGGCATCGAGCCGGTCGAGCACGACCTGGAGTGTCTCACGCAGCGTCGAGAGCTCGACGATGCGGCGCTGGGTCTCCTCGAGCTTGCGCTCCACGAGCGACGCCAGCTCCGGGTGGTGCTCGCCGCAGCAGCCCTCGGAGACGTGGAGGAACTCCTTGGTCTCGTGGAGGCTGAGCCCGAGCACCTTGGCCCGGTTGATCAGCTCGATGCGGCGCAGGGCCTCCACGTCGTAGAGGCGGTACCCGGCGTCGGTGCGCTCGGCCGGCTCCACCAGGCCCATCTCCTCGTAGAGGCGGAGCGCCTTTCGGGTCAGGCCCGTGCGGCGCCCGACTTCGGAAACCTTGAGCAGCTCGTCGGCATCGGTAGGCATGGCCGCGAGCATACCACTAACCCGGCCCTTAGGGCCGGGTCAGTGGTGAGGGGGACGTCGTTGTCTTCCTACTTCGGTGCTTCGGTCACGCGGACCGGTCTGGGAGCGGATCAGGCAGCGCTGCCATAGGGCTGCCCGGCGGCTTCGTAGCACTCGGCGTGATAGTGCTCCACCCGGTCCCAGACCTGGTCGACGTAGACGTTGGCGATGACCTGGAACAGCTTCGACTTGGCCGAGAACTTCACGGGCCGGCCACACGCTGCGCACGTGGCCGAGCTCCCGGCTTCGACCAGGCGGATGACCGCCCGGCTGCTCAAGGGCCTGTGAACCGTCGTCATAGTCGTCCTATCGGCAAACGGCGCCGCCGCCCTAAGGGCTTGATCCCAGGAAATCGTGATTCTCGCCAGAAACCTGTCGTCGGACTTGACGGATCAACGCTCTCCGTGGCAAGGTTCGAAAGCCGGGGCTCGGGGTGCGTCCGCCGTGCACCCCCGCCCCGGTTCTTTGCGTTCCCCGGCCACGCAGGCCGGCGCGAACCGGTCGGCTCCGCCACCCAACTACCGACGTGTCACGCCTTCTGCCACGCCCACGCGGGCGTTACTTCGGCGGCTGGACGGAGCTGAGGTAGGCCCGGAAGGTGGGGACCATGGACTCCCACTGGGCGTCGGGTGTGATGAACAGCACGGTGAAGCTGCCCTTCTTCGTCGTGAACCCGAGCTCGGCGCCGTGCATGAGGACGCCCCGATCGGAGTAGGTGTACTCCCACAGGGACGCGGCGTGGCCCTTGTAGGTGGCCGGGCTCATCTGCAGGCGCCGGTAGTCGTTGGGGTGGCGCTGGAAGAAGTTCCGCTCCGCTTCGAGAGCGCCGACGTGGGGGTCTTTCAACGGTGGCGTCGTGGCGTTGACGCGTAGCTCCGACGGGCCCGCCGGGTCGGCGATCTGCAGGTGCGGGCCTTCCTCGCGCACACGGAAGCCGGGCGGGTGGGAGATGCCGAAGTCGACGCTGGGATAGCGGTACGCGATCCAGTCGGCGGGTACGGAGGCGGGGTCGGTCGTGAGCTCGGGGCGCGCCTGGGACGGCTCGTCGGCGCGGGGCTTGGGCCGGAAGAAGTGGCCGTTCGTGACCAGCAAGCCGAGCATCACGACCATCACCCACCCGCAGAGGAGGATGACGTGCAGCGGCCGCTTGGGCTTGGCCGGGGGCCAGGACGGCGTGGCCCGGTATTGCCGCTCCTCCTCGGCCGCGAGCTCGGCCTCGGCGGTGTCGGCGGTATCGGCCGTGTCGGTGGCGTCGGCGTTGGCGGCTACCGGCTCAGTGGCGACGGTGACACCGTCGGCGTCGGTCTCCCCGTCGGGCGACCAGTCGACCCACGGATCGGCGGTGGCCGTGTCGGCCGACACGACCGCGTCCCAGTCGGGCTCGCGGCCGGGGGGTGTGGGGGCCGGTTCCTCCTCGGCGACGGCCGGTGCCTCCTCGGGATCGACATCGGCGGTGACCTCGGGTATGACCTCGGCCTTGCGGCGGTCACGCCGGCGCTTCTTCGGCTCTCGCACCACCGGCCGGCCCTCGTCGTCCAGCGGGATGCCGGCGATGGCGGCCAGGTCGCGGCGCAGGTTGTCGAGGGACGGACGGTGTTCAGGGTCCTTGGCCAGCAGGTGCTCGAGCACGGGCCACAGCGCCGGGGCGCCCGGTGCCGGGCTCGGCGAGCCCGTCGTGATCTCCTCCGGCGTGCTGAAGGCGTGCTTGCCCGCGACAGCGTAGTAGAGCGTCGCGCCCAGCGACCAGAGGTCGGACGCCGGCGTGCTGCCGGTCAGGGCGAGCTGCTCGGGAGCCACGCAGGCCAGGGTGCCCAGGGTCTCGATGGTGACGAGATCGGCCGCCTCGGTGAACGGCGGGGCCAGCCCGAAGCCGGTGAGCAGTGGCCGGGCCTTGTCGGGCAGGAGCACGCACCACGGGTCGATCGCCCCGTGCACGAGGCCGATGGCGTGGGCGGCGGCCAGCGGCTCCAGGATGTCGAACCCGATCGCGGCCACGCGCTTTTCGCGCAGGGGCTTGCGGGCGACCGCGGCCGGAAGCGCCGGGCCGTCGACCAGCTCCGACACGACCACGAGCCGGTCGCGCTCGAGGAACGCGTCGTACACGTGGATCGCTCCGGGGTGGTGGAGCCGGATGGCCGTGCGGGCCTCCGTCAGGGCGAGCCGGAGGCGGCCGGCGGGGTCGTCGCCCCCGAGGGCGACGACGCGCAGGCGGACCGAACGGCCGAGGCCGCGGTCGAAGGCTTCCCATACCGAGCCGAGGGCATCCTCGTCGAGGCGGTGGTCGAGGGCGTAGCGCTCGTCGAGGAGCAGGCCGGCCACCAGGCCGGCCCGTGTGGCCACGTCCTGGCCGGAAGGCGTGGCCTGCTCATCGACATCGGTCGTCGAACGCGGCTCGCTCACGGGTGCCGAGTGGCAGTGGGCATCCCGCAACGCTAACGCGCCCGACGGGGTTTCCCGGGACCGTCGGTACGATTGGGTGCGATGGCCGAGACCACGCCGGCTCGCGACAGCGTTCAGGCCACGCAGGCCGCGGACGAGGCCTTCGGCCCCAACGCCTGGTTGGTCGACGAGATGTACGAGCGGTACCGGGCCGACCCGGAGTCGGTGGCGGAGAGCTGGCGCGACTTCTTCGTCGGCTACCGGCCGGATGGGGGCCTGGTGCCGCCGACGGCGCAGCCGGCCGCCCCACCGCCGGTCGCCGCGGTACCGGCGCGCCCGCCGATGGACGGTGTCACCC
>JBOGIC010000666.1:0-6283 GCA_050744985.1 Acidimicrobiales bacterium | reverse complement strand
CTACCTCGCCGAGGCGCATAGCTCCTGTCACGGGGGGATCGGCACGGCTCCAGGCACTTCAGCGAGATGTCATGAGCGTGATCATCGACAAACAGCCTGGTCACCGGGCCCGAGGCCGTCACTGCTGGAGCGCCGCACCCTAATGAGTTAAGTCATTCATAGTGAAGAGTGTGGATGACGCGCAAGCGCGCTTCGCGGCCTTGGCGGACCCCACCCGGCGGCAGATCCTCAGGCTGCTCAGCCACGGCGACGTCGGCGCAGGCGAGCTGGCCCAGCAGTTCGAGATGTCCTGGCCCGCCGTGTCGCGGCATCTCCACGTGCTCAAGTCGGCTGGCCTCGTCGTGTCCCGACGAGTCGCACGGCACATCGTCTACTCGCCCAACCCGGAGGCCTTGCGCGCCGTGACCGATGAGCTCGGCCAGCTGACCGGCCCTGACGACGCGGGCGCGGCCGGCCCGGCGTCCCGCCAGGGAGTCAGGTTCAACGCCCAGGCGATGGAGGGTCTGAGGGCCGCCCCCGACATCGCGCGGGCACTCGGTCATGATCGGGTCGGGACCCATCACCTGTTGCTGGCGATGCTCGCGGTGAAAGAGGGATCGGCCGCTCGGGTCGCCCAGCGGTTCGGCGTGACCGAGGCGCGTGCCCGCGAGGCGCTGATCGCCGCATTCGGCCAGGGTGAGCCGAAGGGCCCGATCCCCTTCGAGTGGGACACGAAGAGTTTGCTGGCGGGCGCCGTCATCGCTGAGGCGATCCGCCTCGGGCGCCGATGGGTCGGCACCGGTGAGTTTCTCCTGGCGCTCGTGCGCGAGACCGTCGGTGTCGACGGTGGGGCGCGCCGTGAGTTGGGCAAGGCCGCCGGCCTGCTCGCGGGCATGCAAGTCGACCTTCGGGCGCTCGAGGACGCGCTCGTCGACGAGCTCGTCGCCGAGACCGACGGGCTCCCCACTGAGCTCGCTCCCGTCCTCCAGCAGCTCGCGGCCACCCACGAGCTGGCGTGGTCGTCGTTCGTCGGGTTGGAACGCCGCTTGGAACGCCTGAGCCAACAGATCAACGAGCTTGCGACGGTGGGAGGCCCGCCGGCCAACCGTTAGGTTGACGGGGCGATGCAAGCGGCGTTCGTCATGATCCAGGCCGAACCGGCACGGGTGGCCGACCTGGCCATCGAGCTGGCCGATGTCGAGGGGGTGGCCGAGGTCTACTCGGTCGCCGGCGACGAGGACCTCGTGGCCGTGGTCCGCGTCCGCCACCACGACGAGCTGGCCGACGTCGTCACCCGCCACATCGCCAACCTCGACGGCATCGTGTCCACCCGCACCCTGGTGGCCTTCCGGGCCTACAGCCGCCACGACCTCGAGGCCATGTTCGACCTCGGATCCGCCTAACCAGCCAGCTAGAGCGCCTTCCCGTTCGAGACCCGCACCATGGCGTCGAGCACGCCGGCGGCGCGGCCCTCGTCGATCGACGCCGTCGCTGCCTCGACCCCGGCGCCCAGGCTGTCGGCCCGCCCTCCCGCGACGATCCCGGCGGCGGCGTTCAGCACGACGATGTCGCGGTGCGGACCGTTCTCGCCGTCCAGCACGCGCCGGGCCAGGTCGGCGTTGGTGGTGGCGTCCCCGCCCCGAAGGCTGCCCGCGGACGCGTGCGGCAGGCCGACGTGGGCCGGGTCGACGACGTAGGTGCGCACGGCGCCGTCCTGCAGGTCGAGCACCGTGGAGGTCGTGGTCGTCGACAGCTCGTCCAGCCCGTCGTGCCCGTAGACGACGAGGGCCCGGGCGCAGCCGTTGGCGGCCAGCACGCCGATCATGCGCTCCGCCATCGAGGGGTCGCTGACGCCCAGCGTCTGGCGCTTCACGCGGGCCGGGTTGGCGAGAGGCCCCAGGAAGTTCAGCACCGTCGGCACACCCAGCTCCCGGCGGGTCGGCCCGGCGTGGCGCATGGCGCCGTGGAACTTCGGCGCGAAGCAGAAGCCCATCCCCGCCTGCGCGACGCAGTCCGCCACCTCCTGCGGGCCCAGGTCGATGGCGACCCCGAGCGCTTCGAGCACGTCGGCCGATCCGCACGCGGACGAGGCCGCCCGATTGCCGTGCTTGCAGACGGGCACGCCGGCCCCCGCGACCACCAGTGCGGCCAGGGTCGACACGTTGATCGTGTGGCTGCGGTCCCCTCCCGTGCCGCACGTGTCGACGACCGGCAGGTCCTCCGGCAGCGGCACCCGGGTGGCGAACCGCAGCATCGTCGCCAGCATCCCCGCCATCTCGTCGACGGTCTCGCCCTTCATCCGCAGGGCGATGCAGAACCCGGCGATCTGGGCCGGCGTGGCGTCGCCCTCCAGGATCTCGGCGAGCGCGGCGCCCGCCTCGTCGCCGCTGAGGTCCTGGCGCCGGGTGAGCCGCCCCAGCACCGCGGGCCACCCACCCAGGTCGGCCAGCGATGGGGCGTCGGGCACGCAGGGAAGGCTAGGCGGCTGCCGTCTTGCGGCGCTGCCGCAGGATGCGGCGACGCTCGCGGGCGGTCGTGCCGCCCCAAATCCCATCGGCCTCCCGGGTGCTCAGGGCGAACTCCAGACACGGCTCGCGCACCGGGCACTCGACGCACACGGCCTTGGCCGCGTCCGCCTCGTCGTCGGTGGGGGGATAGAAGATGTCTGGATCAAGCCCGCGGCATGCGCCGCGCTGGCGCCACGAGGAATTCATCTGGGGGAGCAATCCTCCGTCAAACTGGGGGGTAGCCGGGTCTCAGGTGGACCGAGCGGGGACATCACCCGAAAACAGCCGTCCGGGTAATTCTGCAACAAGAACGTTGCCGAAATCCAGTCCTTTGCGTCCGGAGCCCCCCAAACGGCCCTTCTAGTATGCCGGCGTGAGCGCCCCGACCCTGCCGCGGGAGGCACAACGCCGGCACCGCATCTCGCTGGGCGCGGCCATTTTCCTGACGCTGCCCGGCCTGTTCCTGCGGGTCACCGACGTGCATGTCAGCCACCCCGTCGAGGCCCTGATCTACGGCTTGGCCATCGTCGGGGCCGCGTTCTTGCTCTCGTGGGCGGCCGAGGTGGCCCAGCTCGACCTGTCCGCCGGCCTCTCCATCGCCATCCTCGCCTTCATCGCCGTCCTCCCCGAGTACGCCGTCGACTTGGTGTTCGCGTGGAAGGGCGGCAACGCGGTGGAGCAGTACGGCGCCTCGTGCCGGCCCCCCGGGTCCACCGACGACTCGGCGTGCTCGCTCGCGCTGGCCAACATGACGGGCGCCAACCGGCTGCTCATCGGCATCGGCTGGTCGCTCGTGGTGTTCATCGCCTGGTACCAGTGGCGCCGGCAGGGCACGCCCCGCAGCGAGGTCGTGCTCGCCCGCACCCAGTCGGTCGAGGTCACCTACCTCGCCCTCGCCTCGGCCTACTGCCTGACCCTGCCGCTCAAGCGCACGATCACCCTCGTCGACGCCGCGATCCTCATCGGCCTGTTCGCCGCCTACGCCGTGCGGATCTCCCGGGCGCCGGCCACCGAGCCTCACCTCGTCGGGCCGGCGTCGTGGATCGCCACCTTCTCGGTCCCCCGCCGCCGCGCCACCGTCATCGCCCTGTTCGTCTCTGCCGCGGTGGTCGTCATCGCCAGCGCCGAGCACTTCGCCGAGGCGCTCGTCGCGACGGGCTCCACCCTCGGCGTGAGCGAGTTCCTCCTCGTGCAGTGGGTCGCGCCCCTCGCCTCCGAGGCGCCCGAGCTGCTCATCGCCAGCCTCTACGCCTGGCGCCTGCGCACGCAGGCCGGCCTCGGCACGCTCGTGTCGTCCAAGGTGAACCAATGGACGCTGCTCGTCGGCAGCCTCCCGCTCGTGTTCGCCATCGCCGCCGGCAGCTTCACCGGGCTGCCTATCGACGCCCGCCAGCGCGAGGAGCTGCTGCTCACCGCCGCCCAGTCGGTGTTCGCCGTGGCCGTCGTGTCCAGTCTTTCGGTATCGGTGAAGGAGGCGCTGGCCCTGTTCTCGTTGTTCTGGGCCCAGTTCCTGCTCGGCGCCTTCGTGCCCGAGTCGGCCCACGGCACCGAGTTGGTGGTCGTCTCCGTCGTGTACCTCGTGCTGGCCGCCGGCGTGTTCATCCGCCGCCGGCGCGAGCTGGGCCAACTCCTGAAGGATGGCCTGCGAACGCCGTATTCCGACCTGGTCGACGCACCCGAACCCTCCGGGTAGGGCAAGATCGGAGGGATGGCGCGCATCGATCGCCGGGCGATCGGCACCGGGGCCGCCCTGGGCCTCGCCGTGCTGGCGTTCACGATCGTGGCGTTCGGGCTGGTCGACCGGGCCGCCGGCATCGGGTGGCGCTCGAACTGGGTGTTCTTGTTCTACGCCGTCGCCTTCGCCGGCCTCGTCGCCGGCGGCCGCCTGGCCGCCCGCCGCCGGCCGGAGGCGCCGCTGGTGCACGGCGTGGTGGCGGCGCTGGCGGCCTACGCCGTCGTGGCGGTGCTCGACATCGTCGTCGGGGCGATGGTCGGCGCCGCCGCCGACCCGGTCGGCCTGGCGTTCAATGCGCTGATGGCGGCGTCGGCCGGCACCCTCGGGACGCTCATCGCCGAGCGGAGCGCGTCCCGGCCGCCACGGCCCTCCGCCACTTCGTGAGCGTCCTCGTCGTCGACGTCGGCACGAGCGGGGTGCGCTCGGCCGTCGTCGAGGCGACGGGCTCGGTCGGCCCGGTCCACCACCGGGAGCTGCCGCCGAGCGCCCGTGACCAGCTCTTCGTCGAGTTCGACGCGGCCGCCATGGCCGCGGCCGTGTTGGACCTCGCCCGGGCGGCGCTCGACGAGCACGGTGGGCCCGTCGAGGCCGTCGGCATCGCCAACCAGCGGTCGTCCACGGTGCTCTGGGATCGCGCCACGGGCGTGCCCGTCGGCCCGGGCGTCGGCTGGCAGGACCTGCGCACGGCCGGGATGTGCCTCGCCCTGCGGTCCCAGGGCCTCCGCCTCGCCCCCAACGAGTCGGCCACCAAGCTGGCGTTCCTGCTCGACCTGGCCGACCCCGGGCGCACGCGCGACCTGTGCTTCGGCACGGTCGACACGTGGGTGGCGTGGACCCTCTCGCAGGGGCAGGTCCACGTGACCGACCTGTCCAACGCCGGCCTCAGCGGGATGCTGCACCTCGACGCGTCGGGCTGGAACCTCGAGGTGCTCGAGGCGCTGCGGATCCCACCGTCGGTGCTGCCGTCGTTGGTCGACTCGTCGGGAGTGGTGGGTGCGGCGAGCGCCCTGCCCGGGGCGCCGCCGATCGCGGGACGAGCCGGCGACCAGCAGGCGTCGCTGCTCGGCCAGGGGTGCGTGCGGCCCGGCATGGCCAAGGTCACCTTCGGCACCGGCGGGATGCTCGACATGTGCCTGGGCGGCGTGCGGCCCGAGTTCGACCGGCGAGGCCCGGCGGGCACGTTCCCGGTCGTCGCCTGGCGGATCGGCGGTGCGCTCACGTGGGGTGTCGAGGCGGCGATGCTCAGCGCCGGCCAGGCGGTGGCCTGGCTGCGCGACGACCTCGGCATCCTCGGCACACCGGCCGAGTCCGAGGCCGTGGCGGCGCGGTGCAAGGACAGCGGCGGCGTCATGTTCGTGCCCGCCCTGCAGGGCCTGGGCGCGCCGGTGTGGGACTTCGGCGCCCGAGGCACGTTGCTCGGCCTGGCGCGGGGCGCCGGACGGCCCGAGATCGTGCGGGCCGTCCTCGAAGGCGTCGCCCACCGCGCCGTCGATCTCATCGAATCCGCCGAGGCCGACGGTGGCCACCCCATCGCGTCGCTGCGCGCCGACGGCGGCATGACGGCCAACGGCGTGTTCGTCCAGGCGCTGGCCGACGCCGCCCAGCGCCCGGTCGAGGTCTCCCGGGTGCGGGAGGCGACCACGCTCGGCGCCGCCTTCCTCGCCGGGCTCGCCACCGGGGTCTGGTCCGACCTCGACGAATGCGCCGCCACGTGGTCGCCCGCCACGGTCGTGGAGCCCGTCCGCCACCCCAACCGGGAGAAGTGGCGCGACGCCCGTGACCGGGCCAAGGCGTGGATCCCCGAGCTCTCGGCCCTCGACTTCTTCTAGGGCGCGCGTTGGGACGGCCCCCCGGGTGGGAAACGCGGGGGGCCGTTGGGGGGAAGGGTCTAGAAGGGGAAGCACCCGGGGATGAATGGGATCTTCTTGCACGGGGTCGTGGTCGGCGGCGCCGTGACCGGAGGGCCGGGGTCGAGCACGGGAGGCTGGTCACCGAACGGGCCCGGGACCGTGGGCTTGGGACCGCCGCCACCACCGCCGCCCGGCGGCGTGGTCGTCGGCGG
>JBOGIC010000665.1:0-4008 GCA_050744985.1 Acidimicrobiales bacterium | reverse complement strand
GCACATGGGGTGGGAGGGGCACGAAGAACACGGGCATCGCCGGGTGGAGGCCCAGGGGCGCGTCGCTCTCGTCCGGGGCCACACCGATGTAGACACAGACCCGGTCCGGGCCCGGGATCTCGACCATCTCGGGCCGGACCAGCAAGTCGCGGGCGACCAGCGCGTCGAGCCCCGCGACGGTGGGCCCGGCGCACCCCTGCTCCGCGACCAGTTGATCGAACAACTGCTCCGTCACGACCACGCCCCGAGCCGGCGCGTTGCCCATACGCTCGGCGTCGCGCACCCAGCTCTCGATGATCTCGGTCAGGGTCATGGTCGCCCTATCGCATCACACCCGGCGCAGCGTCGACACGGCACGGATCGGCGAGTGGCCCACGGCGTGGCGACGCACGGCGGCTCCGATCACACCGGGCATGGCTAGCGCAGCTCTTCCGTCCAGACCACCGCCGAGGGGTCGATGTCGTCCCGCAGTCCCTTCAGCGACGGCTGGCGCAGGATGCCGACGCGGGTGAGCTCGTTGAACGTCACCTCGACGACCAGGCGCGGCTGAACGTAGTGCAGGCCCTTGGGCGGCACGGGCGGCGGAACGAACGGGCTCGTGGCGGTGGCCAGCTCCTTGAACGCCGCCGACAGCCGCCGGAGCAGCGCCTCGTTGAGGCCGGAGCCGACCTGCCCCGCGTAGCGCAGAGCGAACGGGTAGCCGGCCTCGGCCGCGACCTCGGGATCGACGAAGCCGACGCCGAGGGAGCCGATCCGGCCCGACCGTCCACCTGAGCCCTCGCTCCACGCGCCGACGACGAACTCCCGCCGCCGGACGGCCTTGACCTTCGTCCAGGCCTTCGATCGCCGGCCGGGCAGGTAGATCGACTCCCGCTGCTTGCCGACGTACCCCTCGAGCCCGGCGCGCCGGCAGGCGTCGAGCAGCTCGTCGTCGGGCACGCCGTCGAGGGTCATCGACATCTGCCAGTTCGGCCCCTTGAGCCCGAGCCCCGCGAGCCCGGCTCGGCGTTCGGTGAGCGGCTCGCCCGTGAGCAACCGGCCGTCCAGCCACAGCAGGTCGAACAGCACGTACAGCACCGGCACCTCGGCCATCAGCGCACGAGTCGGGTTGCGCACGTGCATCCGGCTCTGCAGCCGCTCGAAGCTCGGCCGGCCCCGGTCGTCGAAGGCCACGATCTCGCCGTCGAGCACGGCTGCGCGCCCGTCGAGCGCCGTCGCCAGCGCCGCCAGTTCCGGGTAGCCGCCGGTGACCTCGTTGCCCAACCGGCTGGTGAGCGTGAGATGCCCGTCCCACATGCGGGCGATGGCCCGCACGCCGTCCCACTTGGGCTCGAACAGCCACCCCGCCGGGTCGTGCGGCATGCCCACCATGCCGGCGGCCATGGGCGCCAGGTGGGGTGGTTCCTCGACGCTGGTCACTCGGCCCGCAGCGCCCGGCGCTCCGCTTCGGCCGCCTCCCACACCGGCACGACTTCGACATCGGCCGGGTCCAGGATGACCGACCGGACGATCTCCTCGAGCGGCACCTCGTCCTCGGCATCGACCCATCCCCACCCCGGCTTCCAGGCGCTGATGTTGAAGCCGGTCATGACCGTGCCCGGTGGGTACCGCCGGTGGAGCTCGGGGGCGATCCCCTTTCCCGACCCCCGGAAGTAGACCCGCGGGCCCCGCGGTCCCCACGGCAGCCGAGGGACGGGGGGCGCAACACCCGGGGTGGCGACGCCCGCGTCTGCAAGACCGGCCACGACGTCGTCGGGGTCGACGTTGTGGCGCCGGAGGAGGTCGATGCCGATCTCGGTGTAAGCCAGCGCCAGCAGGAGGTGCTCCGGGGTGACGCCGGGGGCTCCCATGCCGAGGGCGAGCCCCGCGGCGAACGCCACCACCGCCTGCTGGGCGGGCGTAGAGGATGTCTCCGTAGCGGCCTCGCCATCGCCGGTCGGGCGGCGTTCGTAGCCGACAGCGGCGAGCACACGGGCCGCGACCGTGGGTTCACGAGGCGATGCGAGCCCGTCGAGGATATGTTCGACATGGGCGTGCCTCGACCCCGCGGCGCGAGCGAAGTCCATTGTCCGGAAGTCCTGCGCGAGCTGCGTCCGCGGGTCCCATCGAGGGGTATCGACGACCTCCTTCCAGCCCGCGAATCCGTGCTCGCGGCCGACGGCCTCTTGGGCATCGCGCAACGTGATCGTGCTGGGGTCGAGGCGGTCCGACGGGCGACCTGCGTATTTGGGGTGCGACCGGCACACCCGTTCGATCGCCTCGGGCTCGCCCGCGACGACGCCACGCCACAGGTCCCGCGCCTGCTGTTTCGGGTCAGCGGTCATGGGCCGATGACGATGAGGCGTTCCTCGGTCATCTCCCGGGCCGCGTAGGCAGGGCCCTCCTTGGTGTTGCCGCTCGCCCGCACGCCGCCGTAGGGCATCTGGTCGGCTCGCCAGGTCGGCACCTCGTTGACGAGGACGGTCCCGTAGTGCAGCTCGCGTGCCGCCCGCAGCGCGGTCGGGAGGCTGGAGGTGAAGATGCCCGCCTGAAGGCCGTAGCGGCTGTCGTCCGCCAGGTGCAGCGCGTCGTCGAGGCGGTCGTAGGTCTGCACGGCCACGACCGGGCCGAAGACCTCGTCGCGGCAGACCCGCATGTCGGGCGACACGTTGCGGAGGACGGTCGGGCGGAGCAGCCCGCCGTCGACGTCGCCGCCGGTGACCACCTCGGCGCCGCTGGCGACGGCCTCGTCGATCCAGGCCTTGACCCGGTCGCGCTCGTCGGGGGTGATGAGGGCGGACACGTCGGTGCTCTCGTCCATGGGGTCGCCCACGACCAGATCGGCGACGAGCTTGCCGAGCGTGGCGCAGAAGTCATCGACCACCTCGGCGTGCACATACACCCGCTGGGTCGACACGCACGACTGCCCGGCGTGGCTGAAGCCGGCGACCGAGATCGTGTGGGCGGCGCGGTCCCAGTCGGCGTCCGCCTCGATGATGACCGGCGAGTTGTTGCCGAGCTCGAGGGCGACCTTCTTGCGGCCTGCCTTTACCCTGAGGTCCCAGCCGACCTCGCCCGAGCCGGTGAACGACAGGTAGGCGACGTCGGGGTGCTCGACCAGGGCTTGGCCGACCGTGCCGCCCGGACCGGTCACGACCTGGAGCTGGTCGGCGGGGAGGCCGCACTCGTCGTGGAGCAGGCCGGCCAGGGCGATCGCCGACAGCGGCGTCTGGGATGCGGGCTTGAGCACGACCGGGCAGCCGGCGGCGATGGCGGGGGCCACCTTGTGGGCGACCAGGTTGAGCGGGAAGTTGAACGGCGAGATCGCACCGACGACGCCGACCGGCACGCGAAGGGTAAAGGCCAGCTTGCCCTCGCCGACGGCGGCGGTGTCGACGGGCACCACGTCACCGGCGAGCGTGCGCGCCGCCACGGCGGCGAAGGTGAACGTGCTGGCGGCTCGCGCCGCCTCGATGCGGGCGGTCTTGAGCGGCTTGGCCGCCTCGGCGGCGATCGTCCGGGCGAACTGGTCCTGGCGCTCGGTGAGCAGCCGGGCCGCCTGATCGAGGATCTCTGCACGCCGCCACGGCGGCAGCGGGCCCCGGGCGTGGGCGGCGGCGGCGGTCTTCACCGCCCGGTCGACATCGGCGACCTCATGCTTCGGGACCCGGCCCACCTCCGACCCGTCATACGGCGAGAAAACGGCGATGGTGTCGGTCACCGCCCCATGGTAGGAGGGAGGGATGAAGTTCCTCGACGGAGCACGACTGCAGAAGCCACGAGCCGGTGTGCTCCTCGCCTACGAGAACCCCGGCGCGCGGGTCACCGCCGGTGGGGGGTTCGTGGCGATGGCGCTCATCTGCTTCGCCAGCGCCGCCGTCGCACCAAGCTTCGGCCGTGTCGGTCTGGCCCTCCTCGGCGTGGTGGTGCTCGGCCTGGGCGCGCGGGCGGCGACGGGGTCGGTGCTGAAGGTGGCGCCTCCCCATCTGGAGCTGCGCTGGCCGTTCCAGACCCGGCGCATCGCCCTGT
>JBOGIC010000664.1:0-6301 GCA_050744985.1 Acidimicrobiales bacterium | reverse complement strand
TACTCGTTGTACATGTAGTCGCGCTCTTCGTCGGAGACCATCTCGAGGGTGAGCTCGTCGTGGTTGCGCAGGAAGATCCCCCACTGAGCCCCCTCGGGGATGTCGGGGGTCTGCGACAGGATCTCGGTGATCGGGTAGCGCTGCTCGCGCCGTACCGCCATGAACATGCGGGGCATGAGCGGGAAGTGGAAGCACATGTGGCACTCGTCGCCGTCGCCGTAGTAGTCGACGACGTCGGCCGGCCACTGGTTCGCCTCGGCCAGCAGCACCTTGTTGGGGTGGGTCGCGTCGAGCTCTTTGCGCATGCGCTTGAGGAACTCGTGGGTCTCGGGGAGGTTTTCGCCGTTCGTGCCGTCACGCTCGAAGAGGTACGGGACGGCATCGAGACGGAACCCGTCGAGGCCGATGTCCAGCCAGAACCGCACGACGTCGAGCATCGCCTGCTGGACCTCGGGGTTGTCGTAGTTGAGGTCGGGCTGATGGCTGAAGAAGCGGTGCCAGTAGTGCTGCTGGCGCTGCGGGTCCCACGACCAGTTGGACCGCTCCGTGTCGACGAAGATCACCCGCGCTTCGGGCCACCGCTGGTCGTCGTCGTTCCAGACGTACCAGTCGGCCTTGGGGTTGGTGCGGTCCTGCCTCGACTCCTGGAACCAGGCGTGCTGGTCGCTGGTGTGGTTCACGACGAGGTCGGCGATCACGCGGATCCCCCGCTTGTGGGCCTGCTCGATCAGTTCCACCACGTCGGCCAGGTCGCCGTACTCGGGCAGGACCGTGAAGAAGTCGCTGATGTCGTAGCCGCCGTCGCGCAGCGGTGACTTGTAGAACGGGAGGAGCCACAGGCAGTCGACGCCGAGCCACTGCAGGTAGTCGAGCTTCTCGGTGATGCCGCCCAGGTCGCCGGTGCCGTCGTGGTTGGCGTCGTAGAAGCCGCGGACCAAGACCTCGTAGAAGACCGCCTTCTGGTACCAGCGCTGGTCTTGACTGTCCTCAGTCACGCGTCCTTCCGTACCTGGAGAATGTGGGCGGGTTGACGGTTGGGGTGCACAAACACGTACGGCGCCGCGTTCTCCCACCGGTACGTGTCGCCGGTGAGCTCGTCGTGCACGTCGAAGGCCTCGCCGTCGGCGATCCCCAACGCGTCGAGGTCGAGCCACAGCGTGTCCGCCTGGCCCTGAACGGGATCGAGGTTGACGACCATGAGCACGACATCGGACCCGTCGGCGCTGCGTTTCGAGTAGGCGAGGATCTGGTCGTTGTTCGACCAGTGGAACGTGATGTTGCGCAGTTCCGCGAAGGCCGGGTGCCGCCGGCGGATGTCGTTGAGACGGGTGACGAGCGGGGCCATGGAACCGGGCTGGTTCCAGTCGCGCGCTTTGATCTCGTACTTCTCCGAGCTCAGGTATTCCTCGTTGGTGGGCGACGCCGGCTCGTTCTCCCCCAGCTCGTACCCGCTGTAGATCCCGTACGACGGCACCATCGTCGCCGCCAGCACGAGGCGGAGGGCGAAGGCGGCGGGCGGCCCGGTGCGCAACGGCCCGGAGAGGATGTCGGGCGTGTTGGGCCAGAAGTTGGGGCGCATGTAGTCGGCCTTGGGCCCGAGGCAGATCTCCTCGAGGTACTCACGGAGCTCGGCCTTCCCGGTGCGCCACGTGAAGTACGTGTAGCTCTGGCTGAACCCCACTTCGGCCAGCTTGGCCATCACTTTGGGCCGGGTAAAGGCCTCGGCGAGGAACACGACGTCCGGGTGCTCCGCCTGCACCGCGGCGAGCATCCACGCCCAGAACGCCATCGGCTTGGTGTGGGGGTTGTCGACCCGGAAGATCCGCACGCCGTGGGCGATCCAGTGGTCCAGGATGTCCTTGCACGCCTGCCACAGGGCCTCCCGCTGGGCGGGGTGCTCGGGCCAGAAGTTGATCGGGTAGATGTCCTGGTACTTCTTCGGTGGGTTCTCGGCGAAGCGGATGGAGCCGTCGGGCCGGTGGTGGAACCACTCGGGGTGCTCGGTGACCCACGGGTGGTCGGGCGAGCACTGCAGGGCATAGTCGAGCGCCACCTCGAGACCGACCTGGGTCGCCGTCGCGACGAACGCGTCGAAGTCGTCGATCGTGCCCAGGCCGGGGTCGACCGCGGTGTGGCCGCCGTCCGAGGAGCCGATCGCCCAGGGGCTGCCGGGGTCGTCGGGGCCGGGGTTGAGCGTGCTGTTCTTCCCCTTGCGGAACGTGGTGCCGACGGGGTGGATCGGGGGGAGGTACACGACGTCGAAGCCCATGGCCGCGACGGCCGGGAGCCGCTGGGCGGCGGCGGCGCGCAGGCCGCCTTCGGACCGCGGGAACAGCTCGTACCAGGCGCCGACCTGGGCCCGCTCGCGGTCGACCCACACACGCCGAGCCGGGCTGGCCGTGAGGTCGGTCGGGTCGGGCACGAGGGCGAGCGCCTCGGACAGCGTGCGGTCGAGGCCGGCGGCGAGGCGTTCCTCGACCGGGCGACCGGCGTCGCCCACGACGGCGGCGGCGGCCTCGAACACCGAACGGTCGGCGGCGGCGACGTGCTTGGCGCGCCGCCGCAGCAGCCGGCTGCCTTCCTCCAACTCCAGTTCGATGTCCTGGCCCGCGTCGTGCTTCACCTGTGCGTCGTGCTGCCACGTGTCGAGGTGGTCGGTCCAGGCCTCGATCACGAACTCGTGCAGTCCGAGGCCCGTCGGCTCGATCGCCGCCTCCCAGCGGTCGTTGGCGATGTGGGCCATGGAGGCGTAGCGCCATTTGCGCTCGTCGAGAGGCCGCCACATGGCCCGGGCGGCCAGGTGGTCGTGCCCGTCGCGGAAGATGTCGGCGGACAGCGTCAGGGGCTCACCGATCACCGCTTTAGCGGGAAACGTGCCGGTCAACGTGCGCGGCCGAACCTCGTCCACGACGATCCGGGGCCCGGGACGCTCGGGGGAGCGGCTGGGGGTCACGTGGCACAACCCTACCCGGACGCCTGCGTGGCCGAACGCCGTCACTGCGTTCGCCACGCAGGCGGCATTGCGTTCGCCACGCAGGCGGGCTCGCCGCCACGAAATCCCGGGTTCGGTTGTGCCACTCTTGAACCCTCATGCTGAAGAAGGCGCCTTTCCTCGTCGCCACGCTCGTCCTGACCGCCCTCGTCGCCGCCGGCTGCCGCAACCCGACCGCTCCCGCCACCGAAGTCCCCCCCAACTGGGTGCAGATGAGCGACAACCCGTCGGGCATCACGATCGCCGTGCCGTCCGAATGGGTGCAGATCCCGATGCCGAAGAACTCCAACGTGGCCGACTTCAACCAGACCGCCGTCCCGCTGGCCACCGAGAACCTGAAGCTGCTGCGCGCCGTCAACCAGGCCCGGCAGGTGCTGCAGTTCGGCGGCAAGCTGTTCGCGGTCACGACCGACGGCCAGACACGGGTCAACATCACCGTCGACAAGACCAAGGAGAAGACCCTCGAGCAGCTGGCGGCGAACGTCGTGCCCCAGCTGGAGGACAGCGGCGCCCGGGATCTCACCCAGGAGCAGGTCACGACCGGCGCCGGGCCGGCGTTGAAGCTGCGGTTCAAGTTCCCGATCGACGGCGAGGGCAACGAGACCGTGCTGGCCGACGAGTGGCAGTACTACGTGCTGCACAACGGCAAGTCCTACGTGCTGACCGTGATCAACCCGACCGGCGCCCTCGCCGACCAGATCGCCGGGACGCTCAGGCTGCGCTGAGGCGCCCGGCGTAGCGCCGCGCCGGCGGCGTCGCGTACGGTCGAGGCCGACATGCGGGCGATCCGGACTTTCACCGTTCGACCACGACTGCCGGAACCCATCGCCGGCCTGCAGAACCTTGCACTCAACTTGCGGTGGTCGTGGGACGAGCCCACGCGCGATCTGTTCCGGTGGGTCGACCACGAGGCATGGGAGGCGACCGGCGACCCCGTAGCCGTGCTCAACACGGCATCGCGGGCCCGCCTCGAGGCGCTGGCCGAGGAGCCGGCGTTCCTGTCGTTCCTGCGGGAGGTCGAGGACGACCTGGGGCGCGAGCTGTCGGCCGACATGTGGTTCCAGCGGCGGCGCAGCCCGATGCGCTCGGTCGCCTATTTCTCGCCCGAGTTCGGCATCGCCAAGGCCCTGCCGCAGTACTCGGGCGGCCTCGGCGTGCTGGCGGGCGACCACCTGAAGTCGGCGAGCGGCCTGGGCGTGCCGCTGGTGGGCGTCGGCCTGTTCTACCGGGAGGGGTACTTCCGCCAGGAGCTGACGGCGGACGGCTGGCAGCAGGAGCGCTACGTCTCCCTCGACCCCTTCGCCATGGCCCTCACCCCGCAGAACGTCGAGGTCGAGGTCGAACTGGCCGACCGCAAGCTCATGGCCAAGGTGTGGCGGGCCGACGTGGGACGCGTGCCGCTGTTGCTACTCGACACCGACATCGAGCAGAACGACGACGACGGCCGCAATGTGACCGACCGGCTGTACGGCGGCGATGCCGAGCACCGGCTGCGCCAGGAGGTCCTCCTCGGGATCGGCGGCGTGCGGGCGCTCTACCAGCTGGGCCACGACGCGCAGGTCTTCCACACGAACGAAGGTCACGCCGGGTTCCTGGGGCTGGAGCGCATCGGCCGGTGCATGCGCGACGCCGGGCTCTCGTTCGCCGAGGCGGTCGAAGCCGTGCGGTCGGCGACCGTCTTCACGACCCACACGCCCGTTTCGGCCGGCATCGACCGCTTCCCCCGGCACTTGATGGAAAAGTATTTCGCGCGGTGGGCGGAGGAGAACGGCATCCCGTTCGACCGGCTCATGGCGCTGGGCCAGGGGCCCGACGAAGGGCCCGACGCGCCGTTCAACATGGCGATCATGGGCTTCCGCCTGGCCGGGTGGTCCAACGGCGTCTCGAAGCTCCACGGCGCCGTCAGCCGGCGGATCTTCGCCCGGCTGTGGCCCGGCGTTCCCGAGGACGACGTGCCCATCACCTCGGTCACCAACGGCGTGCACACGCGGACGTGGGTGTCGTCGGAGATGCAGGACCTGTTCGACCGCAACGTCCTCCCCGAATGGCAGGAGGCGACGACCGATCGGTGGTCGCGCATCGAGCGGGTGAGCGACGGTGAGCTCTGGCAGGTACGCGAGCGGGGACGCGAACGGCTGGTCAGCTTCGTGCGCCGGCGGCTCCGCGATTCGGCGCTGGCCAAGGGCCTCTCGGACGCCGACGTGGCGTGGACCGACGAGGTCTTCGACCCCGGCCACCTCACGATCGGGTTCAGCCGTCGCTTCGCCGCCTACAAGCGGGCGACGCTGCTGCTGTCCCAGCCCGACCGGTTGCGGGCGCTGCTGCTGTCGCAGGACCGGCCCGTGCAGTTGGTGTTCTCGGGCAAGGCCCACCCCGCCGACGACCTGGGCAAGGAGATGATCCGCCAGATCGTCCAGTTCTCGAGCCAGCCCGATTTGCGGCTGCGCATGGCGTTCGTCGAGGACTACGACATCGCAGTAGCGCGGGCGCTCTACCAGGGCTCGGACGTGTGGCTGAACACGCCCCGCCGGCCGCTCGAAGCGTGTGGCACGTCGGGCGAGAAGGCGGCGCTCAACGGAGCCCTCAACGCGTCGGTGCTCGACGGGTGGTGGGCCGAGGTGTTCGACGGCGAGATCGGTTGGGCGATCCTCTCGGCCGAGACGCAGCAGGACCTGGGCCTGCGCGACCACATCGAGGCCAACGGCCTGTTCGACCTGCTCGAGCGCCAGATCGTGCCGCTGTTCTACGAACGCTCGCCCGGGCGCCCGCCGTCGGGCTGGTTGCGCCGGGTGAGGGCGTCACTGCGCGAGCTCGGCCCGTTCGTGCCGGCGAGCCGCATGGTGCGGGAGTACACCGAGCGCATGTACGAGCCGGCGGCGCGCCGGGCCGACGCCCTCTCCGCCGACGGCCACCGCCGCACCCGCGAGCTGGCAAGGTGGAAGGAACGCATCGCGGCCGGCTGGCGAGGCGTCGGCGTCGAGGTGCTCGCCGGCGAGGAGGGCGTGATCGACCTCGGCAGCGAGCGCACCGTGCACGCCGCCGCCCTGCTCGGATCGCTCAGTCCCGACGATGTCGCCGTGCAGCTGATGCACGGCGCCGTGGGCCCCAACGACGAGCTGATCAACACCGGCGTCGTGACCATGGAGCGCGTCGGCGACGAGGGCCCGCGCCACCGCTACGTCGGCACGTTCAGCTGCGAGCGCGCCGGCCGGTACGGCTTCGCCGTGCGCATCATCCCCTCCCACCCCGACCTCGCCAATCCCGCCGACCTCGGCCTGGTGACCTGGGCCTGACCCCAACGCTTTACTC
>JBOGIC010000663.1:0-3287 GCA_050744985.1 Acidimicrobiales bacterium | reverse complement strand
GTGGTGCCGTGCCGGCAGGTCAAACGCGTGCGCGCCGCGCTCAGCGCGGCGCGCGCACAACTCGACGCGGCGTCGCCGTGAGCGCGAGGGGCGTTCAGTCGGCGAGGCGGCGGAACACCAGGCCGGTGCGGGGCTTGGGGATGAAGAACGTCGTCTTCTGTGGCAGGCGGCGGCCGGCCCGGGCGGCGGCCGCGATCTGCCCCACGGTCGGCGCCCGCAGCAGCACGGCGGCGTCGGCGTCGCCCTTGTCGACCAGGGCCACGACCTGGCGGGGATCGTGGTGAAAGGCGACGGCGTGCTCGGCCAGCGCGGGCAGGGCGGTTTCGAGCCGTTCGGCGTCGGTGAGGGGGCTGTCGCCGGCCTCCGCCGTGGCCTTCGGCCGGAGCATCCAGGCCCGACCGGGCTCGACCACGGCCAGGCCGGGCTCGGCCACGAGCTGCTCGTGTGTCACCGGCACCGCGTCGGCGTGGAAGGCGTCGGCGAGCACCTCGTGCAGCGACACCGACTCGGGGAGTCCCGACAGCAACCGGTGGATGGGGCGCACGCCCAGCTGCCCGTCACTCAGCTCGACGAGGTAGGTGAGCACGAAGTCGTAGGGGCCGGGCTCGCCCCCGTTGGCCTCGCGCTGCTCGGCCCGGTAGGCGAGCGACGTCTCGTACCGGTGGTGACCGTCGGCGATCACGGCCGGAGCCGACGCCACCATCGACCTCAAGGCGTCCAGGGCGGCGGGCGCCGTCACCCGCCAGAGTCGGTGGTGCACACCGTCGTCGTCGGTGCACCGGGCCAGGGGTGGCCCCTCCGGCTGGCAGAGGTCGCTCAGACCCTCGGCCATCGACATCGCCCAGATCGGCGACAGGTCGGTGCGGCACGACCGCAGCAGCCGGAGCCGGTCGCCGAGCGGCTTGGCCATCGTGCGCTCGTGGGGGAGCACCGACCCGGTGCGGTCGGGGTCGAGCGCCAGCGCGCCCAGGACGCCGGTGGTCTGGCGCAGCGCGCCGGCGGCGTCCCGCCAGCCCATCCGGTACAGGTAGAAGCCGGGCTCGTCGTCGGTGACCAGCACTCCCGCCGCGTGCCACTCGTCGAACGTGCACCGGGCCGAGTCGTAGTCGGCCGTCAGGTCGACCGAGACGACGTTGTACGGGCTGCGGGCCTCGAGGCGGGCGCGCTCCTCCGGGTCGATGACGTCGTAGGGAGGCGCCACCACATCGCCCAGGTCGACACGGTCGAGGTTGTAGCGGACGGCGCGGAAGGGGCGGAAGTCGGGCACGTCCCCTTGCTAGCAGACGTCCGGAGGATTCAGTGTTGACCTGGGAACACGTCCTGCTCCGATTCGTGCCACACCGGGTGGTCGCCGGACGTCTCGACGTTGAAGCCGTAGTCGTAGGCCAGGCCGCCGCCGATCGTGCCCCCGATGGCGGTGAGGGCGAACACGACGACGCTCAGCACCATGATCCGCCCGGGAGTGTGGGCGGTGTCGTCGTAGACGAACGTGCGCAGCACGAGGTCGACGACGACCAGCACCGTCACGGTCACCATGGTCCAGGCGTGGGCGTTCACCGTGCGCCGGGCCTGCGTTCCCTTCGTGGTGGAGCGCAGCCAGTCCCAGAAGCCGGTCAGCGCCGCCAGCAGCCCGACGAGGAAGCCACCGACGAGCGTGAAGGTCCCAGCCCGGTAGAACTCGCGCGCCCACTCCTGGTTCTTGCCGAAGTACGAGATCACGTCGAAGGCGGCGACGAGGGTGTACGCGCCCACCGGCACGTCGGTGAGGGGAGGGTGGAAGGGCTTGCCCGCCCACCCGCGCAGGCCCTTGAAGCTGCGCCCCTTCAGGGTCAGGGACGGGCGGAAGGAGAGCTTGCGCATCTAGTACAGCGGCGGGGGGAGCGCCACCCGCGGCGGTCGGAGCCGGTTTCGCAGCAGGAACGCCACCAGCACCCCGAATACGAACCCACCCACGTGGGCCACCCAGGCCACCCCCGATCCCGGACTCGTGAAGAACTGCAGGATGAACCAGAAGCCCAGCAGAAACTTGGCCGGCACGTCAATGACCATTACGAAAACGAGGCTGAGGATGGGCACGTTCGGGAACAGCACGAGGTAGGCGCCCATCACGCCGGCGATGGCGCCGGAGGCCCCGACGAGGGGCACCGTGCTGGTGGGGTCGACGGCGATATGGGCCATCGTCGCCACGACGCCCGCGGCGAGGTAGAAGATCAGGTACCCGACGGGGCCCATGCGGTCTTCGATGTTGTTCCCGAAGACCCACAGGAACAGCATGTTGAACGCGACGTGCAGCACGCTCCCGTGGAGGAACATCGACGACAGGATGGCGATGAGCGGCGACTTCTCGGGAAAGATCGTGAAGTTGCGGGGCACGTCCGCTTCGTCGGTGATGCAGGTCTCCCTCTCGATCTCGACGAGCGTCAGGGGCCGCCGCTCGATGATCTCGCACGGCACGGCGGCATAGCGGTAGGTGAACTCGGCCTCGGCCCCGGAGTCCGACGCCAGCGGGCGCTGCACGAAGAAGTACACGCCCAGGTTGACCAGGATGAGCACGACGGTGACGAACGGGAACCGCCGCGTCGGGTTGTAGTCCTTGAGCGGGATCACCTCGATCGGAGCGTACTTTCCCCTTTGGTAGCCTCGGCCCGTGGCTCGCGACGATGTCTTCCGACGGTCGTTCGAGGCGGGCACCGAGTTCCTGGGCATGACCCGTGAACGCGCCGAGGCGCTGGTAAAAGAGCTGGTCAAGCAGGGCGACCTGCAGAAGAAGAAGGCGCAGAAGGCGGTCGACGACATCCTCGAGCGCAGCCGCCAGGCCACCGACGACCTCCGCAAGATGATCGGCCGCGAGCTGGGCGAGCAGATCGCGTCCCTGGGGGTGGCCACCAAGGACGACATCAAGGGCCTCGAAAAGCGCATCGACGAGCTGGTGGCCGCCACCACGGCGGGCGCCGCCACGCCCGGGCCGGGCGACCCGACGGGGGGCTAACCCCTGCGCCGCCGGCTCGACATCGAGCTTGTGCGGCGCGGGCTCGCAGCCAGCCGTGAGCAGGCACGGACGGACATCGTGGCCGGGCGGGTGCTGGTGGGGGGCGCGCCGGCGGACAAGCCGGCCCGGCTCGTGGACGCGGGCGACCCGGTGCAGCTGGTCGGGCCGGGACCGCGCTTCGTCAGCCGCGGCGGCGACAAGCTCGACGCCGCGCTGGACGAGTTCGGCCTCGATGTGGCGGGCCGCCGCGTGCTCGATGCGGGCGCCGCCCACGGCGGGTTCACCGACTGCCTGCTCC
>JBOGIC010000662.1:0-4868 GCA_050744985.1 Acidimicrobiales bacterium | reverse complement strand
GCCTCCCACTCCCCACCGGCGTCGAACGCCGCGGCCGCCTTGGTCACGACCGCGCTCAGCCGCTCGAGCTGGCGATGGAGTTCCACGACCGACTCGCCGTCCCCGACGTTCTCGGAAACGAGCACGTCGAGCGCCGCGCTCAGTTGCTCCACCCCGCTGGTCATGCATGCATCCTATCGAACATATGTTCGAGACACAACCGATGTACGCAGGATTTCGTGAAATACCGCCGGCTACGGCGCCTGGACCCGGTCGAGGAGGTCACGCAGGGTCGGCGCGTCGAAGAACGCCGTCACCTCGACGACCGAACCCCCCTCGAGCCGCATGTGCCACGAGTACACGTTGTCGTAGGGCTCGCCGTCGAGGGCCACGGCGTGCCCCCGCCAGAGGACGACGACCCGGTCGCCCTCGGCGACGATGGACTCGACGGTGGGCTGGATCGGCCGGGCGAGCCAAGCGTTGAGCCGCGCGATCACCTCGTCGAGCAACTGACGGCGGCTGGTGTAGATGCCAGCGAAGGGCGACGTGCCCGTGATCGTCCACCGGGCGTCGTCGCGGAGCAGATCGAACACCGCGTCCAGGCCCTTGTCGAACGCCGCCTGGACGAGCCGCCTGTTGGCCGCTGCGCCCATGCCCGCCGACCTTAGGGCGAAGGTCGCCAAACGGTAAGGCCGGCCTTACCACACGGTTCGAATCGGTAGCCGGCGCGGTGATTCTGCCCGTGACCCGCGTTCTCGATGATGGGCCCATGATCGAGACCGCAGTCGCCAACCTCCGGTTCGCCCTGTCGATGGGGCTCGGACGCCCGTTCCACCAGCCGTCGCTCGACCGGATCTACCGGGCTGTGCGCCAGACCCAGGAAGAGTTCGGAGGCCTCGGGGTGGACATCTCCGAAGTCCTGTCGGGCCCGTCCCTCGACGAGGAGACCCGCCGGTTCCTCCAGACCCGGCGGTTCCGCAAGCAGGCCACCCGTGGCCTGCACGAGACCCGGTACTACGCCGAGGTGCTCGGGCGCCTCGGTATCGACCCCCGCAAGCTGTCCTTCGACGACATCTCCGAGCTGCCGCTGACGCCCAAGGAAGCGCTCCGCGACAACCCCGAGGCGTTCGTGCGCCGCACCGCCAAGCTCGGCGCCCGCACGACGACCACGGGGACGACCGGCTGGCCGACGAGCGTCTACCAGTCCCACGACGAGATGCGCACGATGGCGGCGCTGTCGTCACTCAGCTCGCTGAGCCGAGGTCTCATCGCCCCCGACGACCTCGTCCAGATCAACATCAGCACCCGTGCCACCATCGGCGTCCGCGGGGTTGCGGCCGCCTGCGACGGGATCGGGGCCGGGCTCTACATCTGCGGGCTCGTCAGCCCCGACCACACGCTCCGGCTGCTGAGCGAGCGCCACCGCCTGCCCGGCAAGAAGGAGCGGGTGAGCGTCATGTCGACGTACCCGTCGTACCTAGCCGAACTGGTCGAGCACGCTCCGCGGCGCGGCTACCGGCCCCAGGACTTCGGGCTGGAGCGGATCCTCACCGGCGGGGAGATCCTCACGGCCGGCCTCGAGCGCCGGGCGCGTGAGGTCTTCGGCGAGGTCGAGATCATCTCGAACTACGGGATGACCGAGCTCGCCCCCTTGGCCGGCAACCTCTGCCCGCAGAACCACCTCCACTTCGAGCCCACGATGGGCCTCATCGAGGTGGTCAGCCTCGAACGGCCCGGCCTGCGTGGCCCGAACGCCGTGGCTGGCCTTGCCGCCGACGGGGAGGCCGGGACGATCGTGGCCACGCCGTTCCCGCCCTTCCGCGAGACGACGATCCTCCTCCGCTACGACACCGAGGACGTGGTGCGGGCGGTCGGCGCGCCGATGACCTGCGAGCTGCGGAACACGCCGGCGACGAGCCTGCCCCTCGGCAAGCAGCGCCTGTCGGTGCGCCATGACGACGGCTGGACCTTCCTGCGGGACGTGGCGGAAGCGCTCGAGAGCCTCGACGAGGTGCCGCTGCCCGCCCGGTTCGGCTACTGGGCGGTGCCCGGCGGCGTCGCCGTCGAAGTCGTCGTGCGGTCCGCCACCACCCACGTCCGCTACCGGGTCGACGAGGCCCTGCACCGAGCCGGCGTCCCTGTCCGCTCGCTGCGGGTCGTCGAGAACCGGGGCGATCTCGACCGGCCTCTACCGCTCCGCGCCGACATGCGCGAGGGGTCGCTCGCCAAGGTCGCCCCGGTCGCCCCGCACGCTACCGACCTCATCGAAACGAAGGGAGCCTGACCATGGACGCACCGCTGCTGGTCGTCAACGGATTCGCGGCAGCCTCGCTGCTGCTGGCGTGGGGATTCTTCCGGCGCCACCAACTCAACCGCCCGCCGCTCGGGGCGTTCAATCGCACCGATGTCGTCGTGATGCTGGTGGCGCTCGTCACCGTGCCGTACGTCTACCTCGTGCTCCCGGCGTGGGCGGCGGCCACGTTCCTCGGCGTGGGGGTGCTCAGCATCCTCTCCGTCGCGCTGCAGCCGGTGGTCCCGGGGCGCGCCGTCCGGTGGGCGGTCATCGCCACCCTGATGGGCGCCGACGTGGCGCTGGCCGTGACGAAGGGCGCCGGCAGCCGCCAGTTCCTCGTGCTGAACGACGTGGTGCTGCTCCTCGTCGTGGTCGGCACGGCGACGCTGTGGGCCCAGGGTGGCATGAAGGCGACGGACCTGGCGCTGCTCGCCGCCGGCATCACGGTCTACGACGTGATCGCCACCACGCAGGTGTCGGTCATGGCCGACATCGCCGAGCGGCTCTCGACGATCCCGTTCGTCCCGTTCGTCGCCTGGGGCACGCCCGCCCGCGGCCTGGGCGTCGGCCTCGGTGACCTGCTGGTCGCCGCCGTGTTCCCCCTCGTGATGCGCAAGGCCTACGGGCGGACGGCCGGTCGGGTGGCGTTGGCCTCCGGCCTGGTCGCCGTGGTCGGCATGCTCACCGTCCTCTACGTCGCCAGCACCGAGACGCTCGTGCCTGCCATGGTCGTGCTCGGGCCGGTGATGCTCGCGCAGATCGCCTTCTGGCGGCGCCGGCAGGGCGCCGAGCGCACGACCTGGGAGTACCTCCGGGCCGAGCCGCTGCCGGCCGCCTCATGAATCCGTACGGACCAAGACCCCACGAAAGGAGGTGGACCACATGGCCAAGGTGATGTTCCGCTACGTGCGCTACGCGCTCACGTCGCTGACGACGGTCGGATTCGCCGTCTACAAGAGCTCTTGATCCGAGCTCCGTCCCCCAGCAACGGGACCAGCCGTCAATGGCGACAGCTGGTCCCGTTGTCGCGTCGGCCGTGGCATCGTGGCCGTGATGGACAACGAGCGGGTCCATGACGAGACGTTGGAGATCGGCGACGCCTTCGGCGAGGTCCTTCTCGCTTGCCAGCGGGGCGGCGCTTCCCCCGGCGTCGACTTCGAGCTGATCGAACGGTCCGACGGTCACCTCGGGGTCACGGACGCGGCGCGGTACTTCAGTCCCAGTCAGCCACCCGCCGGTCTCGGACGCGGTCGCATCCTCGACATCGGCGCCGGCGCGGGACGCGTCAGCCTCCCACTGCAGGACGCCGGGTCCGACGTCGTCGCCCTCGACATCTCCGCGGGCGCCATCGGCGTCTGCCGCGACCGCGGCGTCCGCCGTTCCTTCACGGGAACCGTCTTCGACCTCGCCGCCACCCGGCCGGCGGCGTTCGACACATTCCTGATGCTCGGGAACAACCTCGGCCTGCTGGGCGGGCGCGAGCAGGCGCCGTTGGTGCTCGGTGCGCTGGCGGGAATGGCCGCGCCCGGCGCCCGCATCATCGGCGAGACGCTGGATCCGTACCGCACGCGTGATCCCGAGCACCTCGCCTACCACGAGGCGAATCGCCGGCTCGGGCGGATGGCCGGGCAGCTGCGACTCCGGATCCGCCACCTGCGTGTGGCCACGCCGTGGTTCGACTACCTGTTCTGCACGCCCGAGGAGCTCGAGTCGGTGATCGCGCCGACCGCGTGGGAACTGTCGGACGCGCCCGCTCGGCCGGCTTCGGAGGTCGGTCAGTGGACGGCGACGCTCAGTCTTCGAGGACGAAAGTGATCAGCATGTTCACCTGGTAGTTGACGATCGCGCCGTTGCTCACCTCGACCCGCTGATCCTTGATCCACGCGGAGGTGATGTTGCGCAGCGTCCGGGCGGCGCGCTCGACGCCGACCTTGATGGCGTCCTCGAAGCTCTTCTCCGACGTGGCGTTGATCTCGGTGATGCGGGCTACGGTTCCCATCCCGGTCCTCCTCGGTCGAGTCTTCACCGAGCAGGGTAGGGCCCACCTCGTGCTCGGCGGCAATACTTGCCGCGTGGGTGAGCCTGCCGGCGGCGTCGACGGGTTCGGGGGGTTTCCTGGTCGCCTCCCGGCCGCGGCCGTTGCGGCGCAACGCGTCGCCGAGGTCCGCGAGGATCCGGGTGTGTGGCTGGATCTGCTCCGGTCGTCGTACGCGCCCCTTCCGGGTGCCGCGCCTCTGCACCTCCGGTACCGACGCGCCGCGCTGGCGTTCATGGGCTGGCAGGTGCGGCGCGGCCTCCTCAACCCGCTCGGTCACGAGCGCCCGGGCAGCCCGTGGTGGAGGGCGGTGAACGAACGATTGTTGCGCGACACCTGCGAGGCGCGCGCTCGCCTCCTCGGTGACCCGGGCCCGGCCTCGTCGCCGAGCGTCGAGCCATCGGTGGCCTTCGCCCGACAGCCCTCCTCGCGCGCCTGGTACCTGGCCCACAACATCACCATCGTCACTGCGTATCTCGACCACCGCGACCTGGCACAGCGCGAGAACCGCGTCGAGCGGTTCTTCATCAACCTCGTCCTGGTTCGCCTGCTGTACGCCCA
>JBOGIC010000661.1:0-1721 GCA_050744985.1 Acidimicrobiales bacterium | reverse complement strand
GGCCTGTCCAACCGGGTCATCGCCCAGCGCCTCTACATCGGTGAGGAGACGGTGAAGAGCCACACGCAGAGCATCTACCGCAAGCTCGAGGTGCCCGACCGGGCCCAGGCCATCGCCACCGCCCTCCGTGAGGGGATCTTCCATTGAGCGATCTGCTCGGATCGTCGTCGTCGGACACCCCGTTCCTGGCGGGGGCCGACTCCGCCACGGAGAACCGCCTGCTGCGGCGGATCATCGAAGCGACCTCGGCCGACCTCGACATCCGCGAGGTCAGCCAGCGGGTGGCGGCGCTGATGACCGAGGCCACCGGCGCCGACGTGTGCTTCGTGCACCTCGTCGACGAAGAGCGGGGCCGGGTCGTGCTGTGCGGGGCGACGCCTCCCTTCGACGAGGTCGTCGGCACCGTCGAGCTGGCCCTCGGGGAGGGAATCGCCGGATGGGTGGCCCAGCACGCCGAGCCGGCGGTGGTGCCCGACAAGTGGAAGGACGCCCGCTACAAGTACATCCCGGCGCTGCGGGGTGAGGACTACACGTCGATGATGTCGGTGCCGATGCTGGCGCAGGGCCGCGTCGTCGGGGTGCTCAACGTCCACGCCAAGACCACGCGGCGCTGGGACGACCAGGACGTGGCGCTTATGTCCGACGTCGCCAACAACCTGGCCCGGGCCGTGGAGAACTCACGCCTCTACGCCCGCCTCGCCCAGCGCGAGGAGATGCTCGAGAACTTCGCCACGCGCACCGTCGAAGCCCAGGAGCTCGAGCGCCGCCGCCTCGCCGGCGAGATCCACGACGGCATCAGCCAGCGCCTCATCAGCCTCTGGTACCACCTGCTGGCCGCCGAGGACGCCGTGGCCGGCCTCGACGGCGACGCGACGCCCGCCGCTTCGGCCGCGCCCAACGCCGAGCGGCTCCGGTCCGAGCTGGGCGAGGCCAAGCAGCTCGCCACCGACGCCCTGAGCGAGGCCCGGGCCGCCATCACCGGCCTGCGCCCCGCCGTGCTCGACGACCTCGGCCTGGGCCCGAGCCTCGAGAGCCTGGCCCGGTCGCTCTCGGGCGTGACCGCCGACCTCGACATCATCGCCGCCGACCTCCCGCCCCATGTCGAGATGGCGCTGTACCGCATCGCCCAGGAGGCGCTGCACAATGTGGTCCGCCACTCGGGCGCCAACAACGTCACCGTCGTGTTCGGTCCGACCGAGGACGGCGGGGCCCGGCTGGTCGTGGCCGACGACGGCCAGGGCCTGCCCGAGGAGTGGATGGCGGTCGCCGAAGACCGCGGTGCCTACGGGATGGTCGGCATGCGCGAACGAGCCGAGCTGATCGGCGCCGACCTGTCCATCAATTCCCGCCCCGGCCTGGGCACCACCGTCGAGGTGACGGTCTGAGGGCCCGAACGGAAGGCGGGCTCAGACGCCCGCCTTCTCCATGTCCTGCTCGTAGGTGCCCGACGCCGCCGCGCTGGTGAGCTTGGCCCGGTGCGAGGCCATCTTCTGGGCCTCGGCGATGTTCTCCGCGTCGCCCTTCCAGGTCTTCAGGGCCGCGTCCTGCAGGGCCCGGCCGTAGGAGAACGTGAGCGCCCACGGGTGGGGGCCCATCTTGTTCATCAGGTCGAGGTGCAGCGTCGCGACCTCGGCGCTCTGGCCGCCCGACAGGAAGGCGATGCCGGGCACGGCCGCGGGGACGGTGCGGTACAGGCAGCGCAGCGTCTTCTCGGCGACCTC
>JBOGIC010000660.1:0-3677 GCA_050744985.1 Acidimicrobiales bacterium | reverse complement strand
ACCCGGTCCAGTACGAGGGCCTCGAGGCGTCGCCCTACATCTTCTACACGGGCGCCACCACCAACCAGCAGATCATCCCCGGCCTCGACTACCTCAAGGCGCAGAACAAGAAGAAGCTCTACCTCCTCGGTAGCGACTACGTCTTCCCCCGCACCGCCAACAAGGAGATCAAGGCGTACGCCGCCGCCAACGGCATGGAGATCGTGGGCGAGGAGTACACGCCGCTCGGCCACACCGAGTACAGCACCGTGATCAACAAGATCAAGGCGGCCAAGCCCGACGCCGTGTTCAACACGCTGAACGGCGACAGCAACGTGGCGTTCTTCAAGCAGTTGAAGGACGCCAGCGTGACACCCAACGACATGCAGGTGCTGTCGGTGAGCGTGGCCGAGGAAGAGGTGCGCGGCATCGGCGCCGCCAACGTCGCCGGCTACCTCACGGCGTGGAACTACTACCAGACCACCACCGACCCCGCCAACGTCGCCTTCGTCGAGGCGTACAAGAAGAAGTACGGCGCCAACCGCGTGACCGACGACCCGATCGAGGCCGGCTACGTCGCCGTCTACCTCTGGAAGGCGGCGGTCGAGAAGGCGGGCACCACGGAGGTGGAGGCGGTGAAGAAGGCGGCCGGCGGCATCACCTTCGACGCCCCCGAGGGCAAGGTCACCATCGACGGTGAGAACCAGCACATCTACAAGACGGCCCGCATCGGCGTCATCCAACCCGACGGCCTGATCAAGGAGGTTTCCAACTCGGGCCAGCCGATCAAGCCCGACCCGTTCCTGAAGACGTACCCGTGGGCGGCCGGCCTCTCCTGAGGCCGGCACCACCTCCACTCCCGTGGACGTCTTCGTCAGCCAGCTGTTCAACGGGCTGAGCATCGGCTCGGTCCTGCTGCTCATCGCCCTCGGCCTCACCTTCACGTTCGGGCAGATGGGCGTCATCAACATGGCCCACGGTGAGCTGATCATGATCGGCGCCTACACGGCGTACATGGTCGGCGAGAGCGTCGGCACGGTGTCGCTGGTCGTCGCCCTGCCGATCGCGTTTGTGATCGCCGGGCTCCTCGGCGTGGTCATGGAGCGGCTGCTCATCAGCCGGCTGTACGGGCGGCCGCTCGACACGCTGCTCGTGACGTGGGGCGTCTCGCTGATCCTCCAACAGGTGGCGCGGGACATCTTCGGGGCGCCCAACGTCAACGTCACCAAGCCCTCGTGGCTGGACGGCTCGTTCCAGGTCTTCGGGACGACGCTGCCCTTCACACGCCTGTTCATCATCGGTCTCGTCGGCTCCGCCGTCGTCGTCATCTGGATCTACTCGACCCGGATGACGACCGGCGTGCGAATGCGGGCCGTCACGCAGAACCGTCAACTGGCGGCGGTCAGCGGCATCAACGTGCAGCGCGTCGACCAGCGGACGTTCTTCATCGGGTCGGGCCTCGCCGGGGCGGCCGGCGTCGCGCTCACCCTGCTCGGCCCGATCGGGCCGACGCTGGGCACCAACTACATCGTCGACGCCTTTCTCGTCGTGGTCGCCGGCGGCCTGGGTCAGATCCGCGGCGCTGTGATCGCCGCCATCGGGCTCGGCATCATGTCCTCGTTCGTCGAGTACCGCACGAGCACGAGCATCGCCAAGGTGGCCGTGTTCGTGGCCGTCGTGATCCTCCTGCAGTTCCGCCCGCAGGGCATCGTCGCCCTCCGCACCCGCGCCCTCACGTGAAGAACAAGCGCTTCCTCATCACGTTCCTCGTGGTGGGCTTCGTCCTGCTGGTGCTCGGCCCGGCGTTGCTCTCCGACTTCCGGCTGAGCCTGCTGGGCAAGTACTTCTGCTTCGCCATCATCGCCGTGGGCATCGACCTGGCGTGGGGCTACGGCGGCATGCTCACGCTGGGCCAGGGCCTGTTCTTCGGCATCGGCGGCTACTCGTTCGGCATGTTCTTGAAGTTCCAGGAGGCAGGTCCGGGCGGGTTGCCCGACTTCATGTCCTACAACGGGCTGACCGAGGTCCCCGCCTTCTGGAAACCGTTCGCCTATGCCTGGTTCGCCCTCCCGGCAGCGATCCTGCTGCCGATGGCGCTCGCGGCCCTCCTCGGCGCGCTCGTGTTCCGCCAACGCATCCGCGGCGCCTACTTCGCCATCCTCACCCAGGCCCTGTGCGCCGCGTTCGTGATCCTGCTCATCGGCCAGCAGGGCTACACCGCCGGCACCAACGGGCTGACCAACATGACCACGCTGTTCGGCTACGACCTCAACGACCCGGTCAACCAGCGCAGCCTCTACGCCGTCGTGGCCGTCGCCCTCGGCGCCGTGTACCTGCTGGCCCGTCACCTCGTGAACAGCCGCTACGGCAAGCTCCTCGTGGCCGTGCGCGACTCGGAGGACAGGGTGCGCTTCCTCGGGTACAGCGCGACCAAGGTCAAGGTGTTCGCCTTTGCGGTCTCGGCCGGTATGGCCGGGCTGGCCGGGGCGCTGTTCGTCCCCGTCGTGGGCATCATCTCGCCCGCGCTGATCGGGGTCGTGCCGTCGCTGGAGATGCTCATCGGCGTGGCTGTCGGTGGCCGGGGAACGCTGTGGGGCGCCGTCGTGGGCACCGTGCTGGTGGCGTACGCCAAGACCACGCTCTCGGAGAACTTCCCGTCCGGCTGGCTCTACCTGCAGGGGGCCCTGTTCATCCTCGTGGTCGCCTTCGCCCCCAAGGGGATCGCGGGCATGATGACCGGGCTGCGCCGGTTACGGGCCCGCCGCCCGGGTGACGACGGGGCGGCCGGGACGCCGCTGCCCGCGCCCCCCGAGTCGGTCCTGGAGCCGACCGGGTGAGCGGCCCGCCGATCCTCGAAGTGCGGGGCTTGTATGTCGTCTTCGACGGGTTCCGGGCCATCGACGGGCTCGACCTCACCGTCGACGAGGGCGAGGTCCGCTTCCTCATCGGCCCGAACGGCGCCGGCAAGACGACGCTCATCGACACGATCACCGGCCTCACCAAGCCCGCCGGGGGCACGATCAGCTTCTCGGCGCAACCGCTGGTGGGGTTGCTCGAGTGGCAGATCGTCCGCCTCGGCGTGGGGCGCACGTTCCAGACCGCGTCGGTGTTCGAGCATCTGACGGTGGTCGAGAACCTCGACCTCGCGGCCAGCTTCCGCAAGCCGTTCCGCTCCCTGCTCCGGAAGCGCCGCGCGATCACCGAGCCGGTCGCCCTCGCGCTCGATGAGATCGGCTTGGCCGACCGGGCGAGCGACCTCGCCGGCGTGCTGTCCCACGGCCAGAAGCAGTGGCTCGAGATCGGCATGCTCCTCGTGCAGGACCCGAGGCTCCTCCTGCTCGACGAACCCGTCGCCGGCATGAGCAAGGAGGAGCGCACCCGCACCGGCGAGCTTCTCCGCAAGATCGCCCTGAGCCGCACCGTCGTGGTCGTCGAGCACGACATGGACTTCCTGCGCCGCTTCGCCAACCGGGTCACGGTCATGCACGAAGGCAAGGTCCTTTGCGAGGGGACGGTCGCCGAGGTGCAGGCCGACACCCGGGTGCAGGAGGTCTACCTGGGTCGCAGCCGTGACACCCGGAACACGGCGGAGGTGCGCTGAAGCCGTGCTCGTCGTCGACTCGCTGGACGTCGCCTACGGCCGCACGCAGGTGCTGTTCGGCGTGTCGCTCGAGGTCGTGGAGGGCGGCCTTCTCTGC
>JBOGIC010000659.1:0-2785 GCA_050744985.1 Acidimicrobiales bacterium | reverse complement strand
CGTGCCGCGCGCCCCGAAGCCCGATCGCCTTGCGGAACGAGGCCTCGATGCGCCGGCGCCAAAGCACGACGGGTTAGCCGCTGACAAGCGGTTGGGCTCAGATGCCCCCTGACCAGCCGCCCATCTGGTCGCCTGGAAACCGGGCGTTCGGGTCGAGACTCGCATCCGTATCGGCATTGAAGCTCCCCGGACGACGCTTTGGCGACCGAGGCTGTGAGGTGAGCGGGTCGTCGAAGCGCCGGCGACGCTTCGACCGGCTTCGCAACCACTTCATGCCTGGCAATGCCACGGTGCTTCGGCTCCCTCTCCCGCACGGCCTCGGGCAGTGGTCGCCTCAAAGGCTACCTTGCGACCTTCCAGCGGAGGTCCCAAAACGGGATCCGCTTTCGGAACAAAGGTCAGTCACGGGTTCACCTCCGGGGTGGAGGCACCCCCCAGTCGCGAATGGCGTTTCGCTCGTGGATGGTGGGACGGAGCGGAGGGGCGGTCACCCCGCCGCCGCCGGGTGCGTGCGTGAGCCTGGAGGCGGACGCCACGGGTGGGGGGAGCGCATGACCGTACCCAGCGACGAAAATCGCCGTCGAGTTGGACTTAGCCCGCCAGCCGAGGTTCACCCTCGACAGCGTCGCCCGAGCACATGTACTCGGCAGCGAGACCACCCAGAACGAACGACTCTCCATGCTGACGCTCCAGGTCTCCGCCGGAGCCGTCGTCCCAGTGCCCGGGGTTCCTGGCTCGGTCAGAAGAACGTTCGCTCGCAGGTGTTGACTCCCTACACTGGGTACTCGACGGTTCCGCCTCGATCCAGAGGAAGCAGACTGGTGAGCGATGGAAGTTGCCATCGCGGCCGCATACAGTCGAATCATCGCCTACCGGCCCCTCGGTATGCTGCCGTGAGCCTGCGCGGGTGCGATCAGCAGCGCCACGACGCGCCTCTCCTAGACTGATCCTGGGAGGAGGGGAGCCGCCTTGGCGCCAACGGGTCGGCCCTTGACACGGCTGCCTTACCTTCGTCGCCGCCAGTCCCGCTGAGGGGTCGCTCACGCGACGCTCGATGCGGGATCGCCGCTCGACTCCGGCTCGGGTACCGGACCGATGAGGGCGGTCGCTGTCGCTCAGCCAGCCGCTATGGCAGCGCCATCAACTCGCGCCAGCGACGCTGCCGCTATTGGTCGGTCCGTGACGGCTGACACCGAAGACCGACCGCGCGATGCTAGGCGACCTCAGCGAGTGAAAGGCGGATTCGACATGAGCAACACTCAGTCATCTCGGACCTGGCGGCGGCGGATCGGTTGGGGGGCGGCGTTCGTGGCCGCATCCGTCGCAGGCGTGCCGTTGACGGCGGCCGCGGCTCCCACGACCGTGTCGGTGTACGCACAGATCACTTCGCAGGCGTTCGGTGGTCCCGGCTGCGCGTCACCATTCGACCTCTGCGCGAACGGCACCATCAGGGGCTCCCTCAATGGCCCCTTCGAGCTGGCGGTCACCAACGCGATCCCCTCGCCGACGCCCGGCGTCGTCTTCGCCACCGCCCCGGTCACGTTCCACGACATCTCCGGCGACCTGACCTGCACCGAGGATTTTGCGTACAACGCGACCCCCGGCAGCGACGGGGAGTTCGGCGTGATCTGCCGGATTACCGGGGGCACACGACGGTGGTCAGGTGCGGCGGGTTACCTCCAGGGTTATGGCACGGTCGGACCCAGCGGAGCGACGACGGGGACGATTGTGGGCAAGATCAGGCTGCCGTGATGCTCACTCCGTAGCCCGAGGGCCCGCTGCCTGACATGAGAGGCGCGGATCCCCGGCCATCCCTACGCACATGTCGGGTTGCCGTGAATCGCGGCCGCAATCTTTCGATCCCGCCCGGTCCCGATTAGCGATCCGCACGCGGAACGCGATCCGGACGCTGCCAGGCTGTCGACGTGGACGACTCCGCGTGGGAACGGTTTCGAAGCGGCCGACTGAAGGTGGGCCAGGGGCACGCCTTGTATTTAGTTAGAGGAGATAGGTAGGCCCGACGGCTCGCCAGTCCTCTACCTACACGGCCGGCCTGTCGGGATGCACGGCCGGTTCGGGCCGAGGCTTCGATCTAAGCGCCTTGCGGCTGCCAAGCGGCTCATGGGAGGAGCCCCCGCTGTGACCGGCACCCGTATTCGCCTCCGCCACGGCGCTAGTTGGACGGTCGTCACCGTCGTCTACCTCGCGATCGCCGGATTCTTCGTCGTCCTGTCGGTCAACTACGCCACCAACGGGCAACCTGTGCTGGCGGTCGTTGGCGCGGGGGCAGCCCGCTCGGGGCGATCGCGATCGCGTTGCTGTTCCTCGCAGGTGCCCGTCGGGCGCCGACGCTCACCGTGGAACGCGACGGGCTCGTCGTCGACCTTCCCGGCGTCCTTCGGGAAGCGCTGACGATCCCTCGCCAGCAGGTCATTCACGTCTACATGCGGGACGCCTACGACATCAGCGACGACCGCCCTCGGGGGTTTCCGGACGGTTCCGCCGCCTCGACGTTCCGGCCGGGAGCCGGAGCGTCGCGTGGCTGTCATTCGGCGACCTCACCAGCCCGTCGGAGTGGCGGCTGCTGATCGTCCGCGACCCCCAAAAGCCTTCAAGGCGCTGGTGCGGCGCACGACGGGGGTACGCCAGGCCGCCTCGGTCGAGGTTGCCCCGGTCGTCGTAGAACTTTGAGTGGCGGTCCTCCACCTCGGCCCTGCCATCAGGCAGGCTCGGGGTGTCAACCAACCGAGTTGAGAAGGAGGACCACCAACATGTCAGCGTGTCA
>JBOGIC010000658.1:0-3775 GCA_050744985.1 Acidimicrobiales bacterium | reverse complement strand
ACTACCTCGTGCGCACGAACGGCGATGTCGACGCCGTCGGCCGGCGCATCGTCGAGCAGGTGCCCGGCACCCAGGTGTTCGCCGGCACCGAGCTGGCCGAGCGCAATGCCGACAACCTGCGCGAGGGGTTCCTGCCGATCGTCTGGGTGCTGGTGCTCGTGGCCTTCGTCGTCGGCACGACGATCATCGGCCTGATCATCTACACGGCCACGCTCGAGAAGAAGAAGGAGTACGGCGTCCTCAAGGCCATCGGCTTCTCGAACCGCCGGCTCTACCAAGTCGTGTTCCAGCAGGCGCTTCTGGCGGCCATCGCCGGCTTCGTGGTCGGGGCGCTCCTCAGCCTCGTGCTGGGCTCCGGCCTCGAACGGCTCGTGCCGCTGTTCGTCACCGATATCGGCTGGGGCGACATCGCCTTCGCCGGCGCCGGTGCGCTCGTGATGGCCGTGCTGGCGTCGTTCATCCCGGCCCGTCCGATCACGCGCCTCGACCCGGCTGAGGTCTTCCGCGCGTGACGGTCCTCGAACTGAAGGACGTCACCAAGGTGTACGGCCAGGGGCCGAGCGAGGTGACGGCGGTCGACGGCGCCAACCTCACGGTCGACGGCGGGGAGCTGGTGTTGCTGATGGGACCGTCGGGCGCCGGCAAGTCGACGTTGCTGCAGCTGTGCGGCGGCCTGCTGCGCCCGACCAGCGGGGACGTCTTCCTCGGCGACGACGAGGTGTCGGCCCTCACCGAAAAGCGGCTCCCGGCGGTGCGCCTGGCCAAGATCGGCTTCGTATTCCAGGCCTTCCAGCTGCTCGCCAACCTGACCGCGATCGAGAACGTACGGCTCCCGCTGGAGGCAGCCGGGCGCAGCCGCGCCGACGCCGACGAGCGCGCTTGCGAGCTGCTCGTCGAGCTGGGCCTCGAGGACCGCCTGCACGCCAAGCCGGCGACGATGTCGGGCGGGCAGAAGCAGCGCGTCGCCGTCGCCCGCGCCCTCGTGAACGACCCGCCCCTCATCCTCGCCGACGAGCCCACCGGCAACCTCGACTCCCACAGCGGCGCCGCCGTCATGAAGCTGTTGCTCACCGCCGTGCGCGAGCGCGGCAAGGGCGTCCTGTGCGCCACCCACGACCAGCGCGTGCGCGATGTCGCCGACCGTGTCGTCTGGATCGAGGATGGCCGCCTGGCCGACCGATCGTTCTTGTAAGCCGGAGCCACCGATTCGGTGGCTCAGCCTGACAAGAACGATTGCAGTTGGGCCTTGAGCTCGCGCACGTCCTCGGTCAGCTCGTCGACTCGCGCCTCGAGCGCCTCGAGGCGCTCGGTGCGGGACAGGCGGCCGGCCTCCGACGACCCGGCCGCCGACGCCGCCGGCAGGTCTTCCACCGAGACCGGGCCCGAGAGCAGGTGGGCCCAGCGGGACTCCTTCTGGCCGGGCATCGGGGCGAGGCGGACGACGAGCGGATCCGGACGGGCGGCGAGGCGGGCCAGGACGGTGTCGACCGCGGCCTGGTCGGCGAAGGGGTGCATCCGCTCGACCCGGGCGCGCAGCTCGGCCGCCGTCTGCGGGCCCCGCAGCATGAGCACCCCCAGCAGCGCGATCTCCTCCTCGTCGACGTCGAGCACCTGATCGAGGACCTGGCGGTACTTGTCCGCCCGGTTCGACCGGCTGTAGTCGATGCGCAGGAGGTTGTCGGCCCGCAGCACCAGCAACGCGTTCGAGATCGTCGGCTCGGTGAAGCTGACGACGGGGTAACGGTTGGTGCTCTGGTTGCACGCCGAGAGGAGAGCGTTCATCGTCAGCGGGTAGTTGTCCGGGGTGGTGCGCTCCTTCTCGATGAGGCACCCGAGCACCCGGACCTGAACGGGTGAGAGCTCCACGGCCAGAAGCCTACGAGCGAAAGCGCCAGCGGGTGGGCGAGCCGGTGAAGTCCTTCTCGTCGAGCGCGAACGTCCACGCCGGGCGCACCCGGAACGTGGCGTTGACGGCCGGGTCGAGGAAGTCGAGCCCGAGGTGGGCGTCGTACTTCTCGTTCACGGCGGCCAGGAAGGCGGCCATGGCCTCCCGGTCGGTCACCCTCTCGGCCGTGCCTTCGACGACCACCGGTTCCTGCGCGTTGTCGGTGGTCACCGCGCAGCGGGCGTCATGGCGCAGGTTCTTGGCCTTGCGCGACTGCACGCTGCTGCTGAACCACACGCCGCCCTCGAGCCACACGCCCCAGACGGGCATGACGTGCGGGCGGCCGTCGGGCCACGTGGTCGCCACCCAGTAGTCATGGGAGCGGGCCAACCGTTCCTCGGCCCACGACCACGCCAGCAAGCCTGAGCCCTGCTCCGGGCCGAGGATCCCGTACCCGGGCATGTACGGCCGGCCGGCCTGCGTGGCCTGAACGCCGCGGCCGCCGTCCATCAGTTGAACGACGGGTTGGCGGGGAAGTTGGCGAACATGGCGAGGGTGCCGGGCTGGCGGCGTAGCACCGCCTCCCACAGGCTCTCGGGGTCGGCCGACAACGCGTCGTCGGGCCGGGCGTCGACCACGAACCACGCGCCCGCCTCGATCTCGTCCTCGAGCTGGCCGGCGCCCCAACCGGCGTAGCCGACGAACACCCGGACGGCGGCCAGGGCCGAAGAGACATCGTCGGGGTCGACGGACAGGTCGACGGTGCCCAGGGAGTCGAGGAGCGGCTGGTAGGCCTCGATGTGCTCGTCCGGCCAGGACTGGGCGAGGCAGATGGCGGCGTCGGGCGCCACCGGTCCGCCCACGAAGATCACCCGCGGATCGGTGGCGAGGCGCTGCCAGCCGGGCAGCGGATCGGACAGGTCGGTCTCGGACGGCCGGTTGAGCACGACGCCCACCGCCCCGTCGTCGCCATGCTCGAGGATCAGCACCACCGTGCGCTCGAAATTGGGGTCGTTCAGCGCCGGCGTCGCCACCAGGAGCCGGCCCTTGAGGTCCTCCGGGGCGTCAGGCGTCATGGTTGGCCGGCGGCCCGCCCCAGCCGCGGTGGCCAGCCCGGTTCGAACAGCTGGTCGCCGTTGACGCTGGCCACGAGCCACCCCTCGGCCGTGTGCCGCATGGCGAACCGCCGGGCCAGCGCCGTATCGCGCTCGACGAACGTCACCATCTCCAGGTCGAGGTCGATGACCTCGGGCTCGGACTTCACGTCCCAGGCGTCGGGCTCGAACCCTTTCCACGTGCGCTGCCACGTCCCGAGCAGGTCGGAGGCGAACCGGTCCCACAGTGGGTGGTCGGGTGGGCAGGCGGCCAGCCCGCGGGCGATCGCGTCCCAGTCGTTGTCGTGGCCGATGGCCGGATCGTGGCGGTGGTTCCACACCCAGTCCTGCGCCAGCACGAGCCGCAGCGTCGCGTCCGTCGCCGGCCAGATGGCCAGCAGGTCGAGCCCGGCCATGACCGCCTCGGCCCATGACACTGCGGCCGCCTGGGGTGTCCCGGGCTCGATGGAAGTCGGCACGCCCCCAGGGTAGAACCCTTGCGGGACCGCCCTGGTGACGGCGATAGTGACCGTGCAAAGGGGGTGGTACGGGTGGGGACGCCGTCATTGGAGCCGTCGTTGGACCCGTCGTTGGGCCGCTGGGCCGGGCCGCTCGCCACCGCCGTCGGGGTCGGTGGGCTGCTCTACGGCGCGCTGTTCGTGTGGATCGTCCAGGGAGCCCCCGACTGGGTGCCCGAGGTGTGGCACGCCCTCCTCGCCGGCGGCGGGTTGCTGAGCATCCCGGTGGCGGTCGCGCTGTACCAGCGGCTGCGTGTGACCGACGAGGGGCTGGCGCT
>JBOGIC010000657.1:0-3749 GCA_050744985.1 Acidimicrobiales bacterium | reverse complement strand
ACGCTGCACGACGCGCAGGCGAGCTGCCCGGTGTGCCTGCGCGAACTGGACGACGACAGCCGGGCCCGCGCCGAGCTCGTGCACCGGGCCACGGTCGAGACGGTGAGCGACGAGCTGGCCCGCCTGGACGACGCGCCGGCACCGGCCACGCTCGATGCCGTGCGTGACCTGGCGCGCCAGGCGGCGGCCCTCGGTCCCACGCCCGAAGACAAAGCACCGGGTGATGTGGAGGGCCGCGCCGAGGCGGAGGCGCAGGCCCTGGCGGTGCTCGAGGCGGCGGCGGCGGGGTTGCGGGAGGCGGAGCTGAAGGCGGAGGCGGCGGCCCGCCGGGTGGAGACGATCCGCGCCGAGCTGGCGGCCATGGACGCGCTCACCGAGCAGTACCGGGCCGAGGCGTTGCTGGAGGCGGGCAAGGCGGCGATCAACCAGACGATCACGACCGTGCTGGGGCGCCAGCTCGAGCCGCTGGCGGCCGAGGTGAACCGGCGATGGGAGGCCGTATTCCCCGACCGGCCCAACCTCCACGTGGAGCCCGACGGGCAGATGTCCCGCGACATCGAGGGGTCGCCCCTCGAGTTCGGCGCGTTCAGCGCCGGCGAGCAGACCGTCGCCAAGCTCATGATGCGCCTGACGACGCTGCTGGCGACGACGACCGTGCCGTTCTGCTGGATCGACGAGCCCTTGGAGCACCTCGACCCGGTCTCGCGCCAGCTGGTCGGGAGCACGCTCGCCCACCTGAGCGCGGCGGGCGGCCTGGAGCAGATCTTCGTCACGACCTACGAGGAGCCCCTCGCCCGACGGCTGGCGGAGCTCCAGCCCGGTCGCGTCCGGGTGCAATACCTCCGGACCGAGGCGGCCCGCGAAATCTCTTGACCTTAAGTTCGCTTGAGGTCTTAGGGTGGCGTGGACGCGGGGCGCCGGTCCGACGTAGATGCCCGGCGAACGCCCGAGCGGAGGACTGATTCACATGGATTACGCCGTTGCCGTGGAGGGACTGGTCAAGCGCTACGGCGCGACGACCGCCCTCGCCGGAATCGACCTGGAGGTGCCCGCCGGCACAGTCACGGCCGTGCTCGGCCCCAATGGGGCCGGCAAGACCACGGCCGTACGCATTCTCACCACGCTCACCGATGCCGATGCCGGCGAGGCAACGGTCGCCGGGTTCGACGTGCGCAGCCAGGGCACCGAGGTGCGCCGCCGCATCGGCTTCGCCGCCCAGGACGCGACCGTCGACCACCTCCTCACCGGCCGCGAGAACCTGATCATGCTGGGCGAGCTGCACCAGCTCAGCCGGGCCGAAGCCCGGGGCCGCGCCGCCGAGCTGCTGGCCGACTTCTCGCTCACCGACGCCGCCGACCGGGTCGTGTCGGGGTACTCGGGCGGCATGCGCCGCCGGCTCGACCTGGCCGCCACGCTGGTAGCGCAACCGAGGGTGCTGTTCCTCGACGAGCCGACGACCGGTCTCGACCCCCGGGCCCGCAGCGAGCTGTGGACGGTCATCGACACCCTCGTCGGCCGGGGCACCACCGTCATGCTCACCACGCAGTACCTCGAGGAGGCCGAACGTCTGGCCGACGACATCATCCTCATCGACCACGGCCGCATCATCGCCCGGGGCGACGCCCGCAAGCTCAAGCGCGAAGTGGGCGGCGACCAGGTGCGGGTGGTGGTGGTCGAGCCGGGGCACCTGCCCGACGCGACCCGCATCGTGGCCGGCATCGCCGGCGTCGACCCCACGACCGACGCCGCCGCCCGCTCGATCACCGCCCCCATCAACGAAGGGGTCACGACCCTCGTGCGCATCGCCGGGGCCCTCGGCGATGCGCAGATCCCCGTCGACGACCTCAGCCTGCGCCAGCCCACCCTCGACGAGGTCTTCCTCGTCCTCACCGAAAGCGAGGCGGCATGACCGCGATCACCGTTTCGGCGCCCGCCCGGGTGGCCGACGCGCCGCACACCCAGCGCGGCCTGTTCCACGACTCCTGGGTCATCGCCCGGCGCGGCCTGATCCACATGCGCCGACAGCCGGAGGCCTTGGCCGACGCCACCATCCAGCCGATCATGTTCGTGTTGCTGTTCGCCTACGTGTTCGGCGGTGCCATCGACGTGCCCGGCGACGGCAACTACCGCGAGTTCCTGATGGGCGGCATCTTCGCCCAGACGATCGTGTTCGTGGCCTTCGGCGTCGCCATGTCGATCGCCAACGACCGCAAGAACCAGGCCGTCGACCGCTTCCGGGCGCTCCCCATCGCCCAGGGCGCCGTGCTCGGCGGCCACGCCGTCGCCAACCTGTTCAAGTCGCTGCTGCCGATCGTGCTGATGTCGCTGTGTGGGCTGGCCATCGGCTGGCGCATCAACGACGGCCTGGTCCACGCGACCATCGGCTACATGCTCCTGGTGGCCTTCGCCTTCGCCATGATCTGGGTGGGCGTGCTGCTGGGCAGCGTGGTGTCGACGCCCGAGGGCGTGCAGGGCATCGCCTTCGGTGTCCTGTTCCCGATCACGTTCCTCGCCAGCACGTTCGTCCCCACCGAGTCGATGCCCGGCTTCGTGCGGACGATCGCCGAGTGGAACCCGGTCACGACGCTGGCCAACGCGGTGCGGATCCAGTTCGGCAACCCCATCGCCCCCGTCGAGCCGGGCGACCCCTGGTCGATCGCCCACCCCATGGCCTACTCGCTCATCTGGATCGTGGCCATCGTGGTGGTCTGTGCGCCGCTGGCGGTGAGGGCGTACCAGCGGTCGGTCGCCAAGTAGTCCTCCGCGCGTGAGGACCGGGCCCGGCGCTCCATGGCCCGGTACAGAGCGACGTTCAGCACGAGCGACACCCCGAGCATGGCGACGTACGGCCCGAACCGGCCGTCGCGGAACTCGGCCCGGTTCACGATGGCGGCGATCCCGATCAGCGCCAGGCCCAGCGTCACGACCTGCTGGGTGACTCGGAAGCTGCTCCAACGCCGCTCGAAGAAGAACCACAGCCACGTCACGGCCGGGAAGGCGACGAAGGCGCTGAGCGATCGCAGCGTCGCCTCGTCGAGCACCCATGGCCACGACTGCACGAGGGCGCTCGGCCGGAGGAACATGATGGCGGCGACGCCGAGCTGCACCACTCCCCCGAGCCCGACCGCGATGGCCAGCGACGGGGGGACGGCCGCGTCACCCGGCTCCACCGTGCGGGGGTCGGTCCGCCGGTTGACGGCCCAGAGCCAGGGCAGCAGGAACGGCGTGCTGGCGTACAGGAGCAGCCACGCCCAGAACGAGACGTGGTCGTGGTTGAACATCTCCCAGTGCAGGACCGTCACCAGCAGCAGGACCGAGGCGAACACCGTCGTCGCCACAAACCCGGCGCCCACCCGGTGCCACTGCTTCTCGCGCGTCACCCGGGCGAAGAAGTAGGCGCCCGACAGGTAGCCGCCGCCCATGATCATCGCCGACATTTCCGGGCAGACCATCCACGACCACAGCCGCATGCTGCGACCCGGGAAGAGGTACAGGATCACGAAGGCCGCTGCGAGGATCGGGACGATGACGGCCGAGACGACCTTGGTGGGCCCGAGCACGCGGTCGTCTCGGGTCTGCGGGGATGCCGGAGCTGCTCTCACGACCCGTACGTGTGGCCCGGGGGCCGGCGCGTTACAGGGGTGGTCCCGCCGGCGGCCCGGCCCCTATCCGGCGCGGTGCCTCGCCGGCGTGCAGCACCTGCCACAGCACCCAGGTGACACCGGCGGCGGCATAGTCGGGCAGCGACT
>JBOGIC010000656.1:0-2356 GCA_050744985.1 Acidimicrobiales bacterium | reverse complement strand
TGCAGCCGTTGGCCCGGGCCCACTTGGCCATGGACTGGACGGCCGTGTAGCCGATGGTGAGGTCGATCATGATGATGATCGAGCCGATCTCCTTGGCGAACTCGGCCCGCTCGTACATGTCTTCCATGGTGGCGGCGGTCACGTTCATGTAGTGACCCTTGACCTCGCCCGTGCGCTCCTCGGCCCGCTTGACGGCCTCGATGGAGAACAGGTAGCGATCACGCCAGCGCATGAACGGCTGGCTGTTGATGTTCTCGTCGTCCTTGGTGAAGTCGAGGCCGCCCTTGAGGGCCTCGTAGACGACCCGGCCGTAGTTGCGGGCGGAGAGGCCGAGCTTGGGCTTGACCGTGGCCCCGAGCAGCGGGCGGCCGTACTTATTCAGGTACTCCCGCTCCATGACGACGCCGTGGGCCGGGCCCTGGAACGTCCTGAGGTAGGCCGCCGGGATGCGCTGGTCTTCGAGGCGGAGGGCCTTGAGCGCCTTGAACCCGAAGACGTTGCCGATGATCGACGACGTGAGGTTGGCGATGGAGCCCTCCTCGAACAGGTCGATGTCGTGGGCGATGTAGGCGAAGTACTGGTTGTCCTGGTTGGGGACCGGCACGACCTTGTAGCACTTGGCCTGGTAGTTCTCGTAGGCGGTCAGACGGTCGGTCCACACCACGGTCCACGTGGCCGTGGAGGACTCGCCGGCCACGGCGGCTCCGGCCTCCACGGGGTCGACGCCCTTCTGCGGCGTGATCCGGTGGACGCTGAGGATGTCGGTGTCCTTCGGCTCGTAGTCGGGCTCGTAGTAGCCCATCTTGGCGTAGGGGATGACACCCGCGCCCCAACGCTTGTCACCTTGTAGGGCCTCGCGCTTGAAGTCCTGGGACTTCGGCGGCTGGTGGCCGTTGCCTGCCATGGGCAGCTCCTCGTGTGGTTCTGGCTCCTAGCGATTGTGCTCAGACCGTCGATAGCTTGTCCATGACGAATTCCGAGCAACCGATAACATTTCGCTTATGACTCTCACCCAACTCAAGGCGTACGTCGCGGTGGCGACCGCCGGCTCGGTGCGGGCGGCGGCGGCCCAGCTCGTCGTGAGCCAGCCCGCCGTGTCGGCCGCGGTGGGGGCCCTCCAGAAGGAGCTGGGGGTCACCCTGGTCACCCGCGACGGCCGCGGCCTGCAGCTCACCGATGCCGGCCGGGTCTTCGCCCGCTACGCCCGCCAGCTGCTGGGGTTGTTGGAGGAGGCCACCGCGGCGGTGGCCGGACAGGTCCACCCCGAGCAGGGGCGGGTCCGGTTGGCAGCTGTGACGACGGCTGGTGAGCACGTCCTCCCCCGTCTGTTGGCCTCCTTCCGGGACAACTACCCGAATGCCGAGATCTCACTCGAAGTCGGCAACCGAGTGCGGGTGTGGGACCTGCTCGAGCACAACGAGGTCGACCTCGCCATCGGCGGACGTCCGCCCGGCGTGGGGCGATTCGTGAGCCTGGCCACGCGACCCAACCTGCTCGTGCTGGTGGCCGCCGGGCGGGGCGAGGGACCGTCGAGCCGGGAGGTGACGATGGCCGAGCTGACCCGTCAGACCCTGCTGTTGCGCGAGCCCGGATCGGGCACGCGCAGCACGGCCGAGGAGCTCCTCGACGAGCTGGGCGTGTCCCCGGCGATCCTCACGGTCGGCAGCAACGGCGCCATCCGTGAGTCGGTCCAGGTGGGTCTGGGCATCACGCTGATCTCCCGGGATGCCGTCGCCCGTGAGCTCGAGGACGGCACGCTCGAGGAGTGGCGGGTGCCCACCCTCCCCCGCCACCGGGCGTGGCACCTCGTGGCCCGGACGGGCGACGAGTTACCGGCCACGGCTAGCCTGTTCGTGAACCACCTGACGGGAACGCGCGCGGACGGGTTCCGGCGCATCGACACCAAGGAGGAACGGATCGGATGAGCATCGCGGATCTCGCGGCTATCGCCAAACAAATGGTCGCTCCTGGCCGGGGGGTCCTGGCTGCGGATGAGAGCACGGCGACCATCGGGAAGCGCTTCGGGGCCCTGGACATCGAGTCCACCGAGGAGAACCGGCGGGCCTACCGCAACACGCTGCTCGCGACCCCGGGCATCGAGGAGTACATCAGCGGTGTGATCCTCTACGACGAGACGATCCGCCAGAAGGCCGACGACGGCACACCGTTCCCGAAGATGCTCGACCAGAAGGGGATCCTGCCGGGCATCAAGGTCGACACCGGGTCGAAGCCGCTCGCCGGGTTCGAGGGCGAGCAGGTCACCGAGGGGCTCGACGGCCTGCGGGATCGCATCGCCGAATACGTCAGCCTGGGCGCCAAGTTCGCCAAGTGGCGGGCCGTCATCGTCATCGACCAG
>JBOGIC010000655.1:0-2566 GCA_050744985.1 Acidimicrobiales bacterium | reverse complement strand
CGAGGCGTGGGAACGGGCGGCCAGTCCCGACGCCATGGCCAACCCCGATGCGATGGAGCCGTTCCTGCGGTTGGCGTCGGACCTCACACGCCGCGGCGGCTGACGCTCACCTGGGAGATCTGGCCGGGAGCGCTATGTGCTCAAGGCTCGACTGAAGTCCGCGGGGCTCTCCGGGGGACCGGCGCCGGTTGCGGGAGAACGTCCAGGCGGACGGCCTGGACGTCGAGGGGGCGGGACCGGATCGGCTGCGGCAGGATCCACACCGGCCTGGGCCGCGTGCGCTTCCACTCCTCGGGCGCCGGCCGGCCGCGCTCGATACGCGCCTGGAGCTCCGCGTGGGCCTGACGTTCGAGGTCGTCCCGCCTCTGTGCCGTCCGCCTGGATCTGTGTGCAAGGAAGAACACTGGCGCTCCCGCCTGGGGTCGTGGGCAGTATCGCGCCCGTCTTCCGCCGGATCGAAAGGTGTCTCGCGCACCTAGATGCCGAACCGCGCCTACTTCCGGGTCGAGCGGGGCGCCGCCTTCTTGGCGGCCTTCTTCGCCGGCTTGGCGCCCTTGGCCGCGGCGGGGCGGGTCACGGAGCGGGCGGCGGGCCGGGCGGTGAGGACCTCGACGAGGATCTCGACGATCTCGTCGACCTGGTCGGGCTCGATGCGCACGGCTTTCGGGCGGGCCGGGATGCGCTGGCGCAGGCGCTCGACCTGCTCGGACAGCCGCTGCGTCATCTCGCCCAGGGCGGCCACTTCGACCTGCAGGTCCTGCACGTCGGCCCGGACCGGCCCCATGAGCACCTCGAGCTGGGGCGAGTCGATCGCGATGTCGACTGTCACCGGTGCCGGGGGGGTTTCCGGTTCCGCCGGGGGCGCGGGCTCCGGCGGGGCCGGTGGATGCTCCTGCTCGACATCCCACTCGAACGCGGTGTCGTCCTTGTCCCGGGTCGGAGCCGGCGCCGTCGGTGGCGGGGCGGCCGCCATCGCGGCAGTCATCGCCTCAGTCGTCGCCGCAGTCGTGGTGGAGGCGGTGGCGGCCAGCTCCGCCTGCGCCTCGGCCTCGGCGGCGAGCTGCGTGATGGCGTCGAGCCGGTCGTAGAGCTGGTCGCGCGTGCGGACGAACCAGCGGTTGGCGGCCCCCACCGTCGTGGCGATCTGCGAGCGCAGCTCCTTGCGCTCCTCGGCCAGCGCGTCGGTCGCCTCCCGCAGCGCGGTCTGCAATTCCTGGCGTAGCTGCTCGAACTCCGAGCGCAGCGTCTCCACCGAGCCGGGCAGCTGCGAGTCGATCAGGTCGGCCAGCCGGTCGACGGTGTCGCGGACGCGGTCTTCGAGCTCCGCCAGCCGCGCGCTGACCTCGTCGTCATCGATTTCGTCGTGATGGTCCGCGCCGAGCTCGGGTTCGACCACCGGCGAGGGGACAGGCGCCGGCTCGACCACCGGCGAGGGGACAGCCGGGGGCACCGGCGTGGCCACCGCCACCGGCGTGTCCGGCGGCAGGTCGGCGGCGGGCACCACGGGCACGACCGTCGGGGTCGGGCCCGGTCCGGACGGGATGCTCGGGTCGCCGGGCCAGAGGGGAACGACGGTGGGAGCGCTCAGCGACGCCTCGCCGTGCTCGGTCTGCGGGGCGAAGGGCGACAGGCCGGCCCCGACGGCGCCGACCGGGCCGGCGTCAGAGTCGGAGTCGGAGTCGGCTTCGGCGTCCCGGCCGGCCGCTGCCTCGGTAGGCCCGTCGGGCCCGTCCACTACCAGCGGGCCCGGGCGCTCTCGGCGGCCAGGTCGGACGCCACCATGGACTGGACCAGCTCCTCGAAGCTGATCTTCGGCTTCCACCCCAGCCTGGTGTGGGCTTTGCCGGCGTCGCCGGTGAGGATGTCAACCTCGGCGGGGCGCAGGAACCGCGGGTCACTCTCGACAAGGTGCTCCCAGGACTCGTAACCCACCGCCCCGAAGGCCAGGTCGAGCAGCTCCCGGACGGTGTGGGTCTCCCCGGTCGCGATGACGTAGTCGTCGGGCTCGTCCTGCTGCAGCATGAGCCACATCGCCTCGGCGTAGTCGGCGGCGTGGCCCCAGTCGCGGGCGGCGTCGAGGTTGCCGAGGCTGAGCCGCTCCTGCAGGCCGAGCTTGATCCGCGCCACGCCGTTGGTGATCTTGCGGGAGACGAACTCCAGCCCCCGTCGTGGGCTTTCGTGGTTGAAGCAGATCCCCGAACAGGCGAACAGTCCGTACGACTCCCGGTAGTTGATCGTCGTGTAGTGGCCGAAGACCTTGGCCGCGCCGTACGGGGAACGGGGGTGGAACGGCGTCTTCTCGGTCTGGGGCGTCTCCCGGACCTTGCCGAACATCTCCGACGACGACGCCTGGTAGAAGCGGATGCGGTTGTCGGCCGTGCCGCCGACGACCTTGATGGCCTCGAGCATGCGCAGTACGCCCAGGCCCGTGATGTCGGCGGTCAGCTCGGGCTGGCGGAACGACAGGGCGACGAAGGAGATGGCACCGAGGTTGTAGACCTCGTCGGGCTGGACCTGCTCGACGATGGCGATCAGCGACGAGAGGTCCTGCAGGTCGCCCTCGACC
>JBOGIC010000654.1:0-2834 GCA_050744985.1 Acidimicrobiales bacterium | reverse complement strand
GGCTCCGGTCGGCCCTTCAGCCGCACTTCACGCCGGTGGCGTGGATCGGGCAGTAGCCGGCGGGGTTCTTCGCCAGGTACTGCTGGTGGTACGGCTCGGCGTAGAAGAACTCGCCGAGCGGGGCGATCTCCGTGGTGATCTCGCCATAGCCGGCGTCGGCCAGCGCCTTGGCGTAGCCGTCGCGGGTCGTCTCGGCGGCCGCCCGCTGCTCGTCGTCTTCGACCCGGCCACGGTGAGCTACGACGACCTGCTCCGTGTCTTCTGGGAGAGCCACGACCCCACCCAGGGCATGCGCCAGGGCAACGACGTCGGCACGCAGTACCGGTCGGCGATCTACACGGGTTCGGACGTGCAGCAGAAGGCGGCCGAGCTGTCCCGCGATGCCTACCAGGAGCGCCTGACCGCCTCCGGCTACGGCGAGATCACCACCGAGATCCGCCCGGCGCTGACCTTCTACTACGCCGAGGGGTACCACCAGCAGTACCTGGCCAAGAACCCCTACGGCTACTGCGGCCTCGGCGGCACCGGCGTCAGCTGCCCCGTCGGCCTGACCGGCTGACCCATCCATGGGCCTGCCCCGCCGCATCAAACGCCTCGACCACCGAAGCCATCGCGCCACGACGACCTCGGCAGGATGACGGCCCTCGCACGGTGCGCACCGGGCGCGGTGGGGCTCACTCGGGGCCCCCATGCCGCCGGGCTGTAACCGGGATCCTCAGGCGCTCGGACCGCGGCAGTGCAACCGAAGGGCTGGGGGGGCTGTGTCGGGGCCTACGAGACGCCTGTGACGCCGATCGCATCGGCGGTGAATCGGATCTCGCTCATGCTGCCGATATCACGGCGTACCATCGAATTCGTGCAGTTGAACCTTGCCCGTCTGAAGCAGATGCACCCACGGCTACCTGCATCGACAGCGGCCGAGTACACGAACCGGGCGGCCGTGGCCCTGCAACGCCAGCAGCATGAACCCGTGTGCAACCTCTTCGTGACCTTCCACGATGGCAGCGTGGGTTTCACCGTCGAGCTCGACTGGCCGGCAGCGTCCTCGACGACAGCTCGGCAGCTTGATCGTCATCGGGTTACTGAGGACGGTGCGGAGGCAGTCGCACTCGGATTCGTCCATGAGCACCGCCGCTGGGTCGTCTTGCGGCGGTTGCAGCGCGGCGAGTTTGCCGACTGGCTCATGGAAGACACTGGCCGGCGCCTCGTGGCGCTTGAGGTCAGCGGGATCGATGGTCAGCCCGACCCCGGACGAGTCGCCGAGAAGGTGCAGCAGGTCGCCAACGCGATCGTGACGGAGCACGGCTGCGCTTGCGTCGTCGCCTTCGGTCCGCCCGCGACATCGGTTGCCGACGTGTGAACACGATGGACCTCGACTCGCTCTACCTGTTGGTCACCGACGCGATTTTGCGCGCTGAGGCGCTCGACGACCTGGGGGCACCGGGCGCACCCGACGCGTATCTCGACCTCTCACTGATCGAGGAGCGGATCGCCCTCAAGCTTCCGGCATCGACACCCGAGGGCGCACTCGCGCGCCGGGGCGCCGTCCGAGCTGCGGTGAAAGCAGGCGATCCGCTACGGGCTGCACGACTGGTCGAGTCGTTCTCGGAGGAGCCCGACGTCACGGCGGAGCTCGGCGCAGCCGTGCGAGACATCGCACCTGGCCATCCTCAACGCCCGCCGACGAGCGTCCCTTCACGGAGCACGGATCACTCTGGCTTTGTGCCGATCGGCGTTGCCATTCGCCCTGGGAGTGACGCCGCTGTTTCGTCGAACGGCAGATACAGGCTGACGTTGCAGACTGACGGAGATCTCGTTCTGTACGACTCACAGAGCGGCGAGCGGCTGTGGCACACCAAGACCGTCGGGCCGGGCGTGCACCACGCCATCTTGGAGAGCGATGGGAACCTTGTAATCTACGACGCCTCTGGCGCTGCAATCTGGGAGTCGAACACCGAGTCCCCGCCCAACTACGCCGCAGTCCTCAGGCTCCAGGATGACGGCAACCTGGTGATGTACCAGTACGCCAGAGTGGCTATCTGGGCCACGGACACCGCCACGTAGCGGTCCGAGAGCCACCGCAGCTTGCCTGACCGGATGAGCGGACGCGTAGCACGGCGGCACCGCCAACCTCGTGGTGGGCTACGCCGCCGGCTGCTCGCCCAACGCCAACCCATGAGGAGCTACGCAGCGGCCACGCGGGTCACACCGACGCCGTGCCGATAGTACCGACCGGGCCACCTTCCACTACGCCGAGGGCTACCCGCATCGAGTAGCGCTTTACTCCGCGCTGTTGGCCCCTGGAGGGACCATTTGTGCAAGTCAATGGGGTGACACGCGCGATCTAGCGGCGGTACAATTAGCCCCGGCCCGGGAGGTCCCGGTCCAGGAGGTGGGCAACAGATGGGCATCCAGCGCAAGATCGGTCTTCTCGGCGCGCTCGCAGCCGCCGTCGTCGTGGTCACCGGGGCCATGGCGTACGCGTGCACCAACCTGGCGACGCTCAACCTGAGCAGCGCCACGGGCAAGCCGGGCGACAGCATCATCGTGACCGGGTCGTCGTTCCGGATGCCCGCCAACGTCACGACCGGGGTGCAGATCCGCTGGAACGGGGTCGACGGGCCGGTGCTGGCCGAGGCCACGCCGGACAAGGCGGGCACGTTCTCCACCACGATGACCGTCCCCGAGGCCCAGCCCGACGTCTACGTGATCGTGGCCACGCTGCGCGACGCGCGCGGCGCCGACACCTCGGGCACGCCCGCCCGGGCCCAGTTCCAGGTCGTGGGCGGCGCCGGCAAGCCCATCCCGGCCGCCTCCGCCGGCCAGGTGAGCGC
>JBOGIC010000653.1:0-11107 GCA_050744985.1 Acidimicrobiales bacterium | reverse complement strand
GCTCAACTCCCTCCATCAGGCCTTCCACCTGCTCGGTTTCCAGCTCGAACGCTGTGCCCGCGATGCGCGCTGTCGTCATTCCCGAATCCTCTCTGTTACGTACTTTCTGAAGCGTACTATCCCAGTGGAGGCTCGGCTGCGGGAGGATGGCGCAGCCCCGGCCGTCGGCGACGAGGTCCCTGCCGCTGACGTCGTCGCGCGTGTGGCTACCATGCGGCACGGTGGGTGGTGTGGTTCGGGCCGACCGCCGCGCGGAGTGCTCGCGCTTTCGCGCGTGCGCTCGGCCGCCACGGCGGGCGAGAAGGCGACTCTCGTGCGCCGGGCGCTCGTTCCCTCCCCCGCCAAGGTCCGGTACATGGCGGGTACCCCGTCCCTCGCATCCGGCTACCGCCGGTACTGGCGGGGCCTGGTGGTGTCGATCGGCCCCGCCCTCCGTCACATCGTGCGCCACCAGGACGCACGGGGCCACCGAGGCCGCCGCGTCCGGGCCGTGCGCCGGGTCCTCACGAGCGATCCGTGGCTCCTGCTCGAAGCGGGTCTCTGCCTCGGCGGGGCACGGCTGGCCATCTCGATCCTGCCCTTCCGGTGGATGACGTGGGCGCTCCGGCAGCGGCAGGGCGAAGCTCGCGTCCCGGCCGAGGGCGACACGTCCCCGCAACGGCAACGGGTCGCGCTGGCCCTCCAGCGGGTGAGCCATCGGACGCCGGGGGGCAGCCACTGCTTGGCCCAGGCACTGGCAGGCAAGCAAATGCTGCGCCGCCGCGGGATCGGCAGCACGCTCCACATCGGCGTCGCCAAGGAGGTGCAGACACATCTCGAAGCGCATGCCTGGTTGCGCTGCGGCGATCTCACTGTGACGGGTGGTGACGGTCTCGAGCGCTTCGCGGTGATCGCGACGTTCTCCGATCGCTGTACCGGTGTAACGGGCGTGACGCGACGATGAGCCCGTTCGAAGGGACGCAGATCACCATCCCCGAGGGTGTCCTCCATCAGCACCTCGGTGCCGAGACCGTGCTGCTTCACCTCACCACCGAGACCTACTACGGCCTCGACGAGGTTGGGAGCCGCGTCTGGCAGCTGCTGCAGGAGCATGACACCGTCGATCCCATCGTCGCGGCGCTGGTGAGCGAGTACGAGGTGGATGAGCCAGCCCTGCGCGCCGACCTCGAGCGCCTGCTCGAGCAACTGGCCGAGACCGGTTTGATCCACGTCGAACGCGGGCCCGACGGATGAGCGGCATCGTCGGCGTGCTCAACACCCGGCGGGCTCCCCTCGATGCGGCGCGGCTGAGTCGGATGACCGCGGCCATGGCGTTTCGTGGCCCGGATGCTCAGCACACCTGGGCCGGCCACCATGTCGGCCTCGGTCACACGCTCCTCCGGACCACCTTCGAGTCCGCGCGCGAAGTGCAGCCGTGCAGCCTGGACGCAGAGGTTTGGATCGCGGCCGACGCCCGCATCGACGGTCGCGCCGCGCTCCTCCGCCAGCTGCGCGACCGCGGTCGCGAGGTCACCGGCGATGTGCCCGATGTCGAGCTGATCCTGCACGCGTACCGGGTATGGGGCGACACCTGCCTCGACCACCTCATCGGCGACTTCGCCTTCGTGCTTTGGGATGGGCGCCAGGAGCGTCTCCTTGCCGCTCGCGACCAGCTGGGCGTCGCCCAACTCCAGTACGCGCACGGCGGCGACGTGCTGCTCGTGAGCAACACCCTCCACAGCTTGCTGCTGCACCCGGGGGTTGGCGATGCGTTGGACGAACAGATGTTGGCGGACGTGGCGGTGTTCGGGGTTCCTCTTGACGACGACGCGACCGGCTACGCCGCGATTCGCCGCGTGCCGCCGGGTCACAAGCTCACGGCCGACCGGTGGGGGGTACGCGTCGAGCGCTATTGGACGCGGCCCCGGCCGGCCCGCATCCGCTATCGCCGGCCGGAGGACTACGCCGAGCACTTCCGGCTGATCTTCGACGAGGCGGTCGGCGATCGCCTGCGTGCCGACCGCGCCGGCACGCATCTGAGCGGCGGGATGGACTCGACCAGCATCGCCGCCACGGCGCAGCACTGCCTGCACGCGGCGGGACGGCCGTTCGACCTGCGGGCGTACAGCATCGAGTACCCCTCGCTGATCCCCGACGAAGAAGGCCGCCTGGCGGCGCTCGTGGCCGGCCATTCGGGTATTCCGATCGACGTGTTGGACGGGGCGGACTATCTCGACGCGGCGCCCGCCGCCGATCCGGCTTGGGTACCGCCGGAGCCGGGCGCCGTCACCCTGTGGGTAATGGAGGAGGTGTGCCGGCGGACCGCCACATTCGCGCGCGTGCTCCTGACCGGCTACGGCGGCGACCCGCTCCTGGCTGCGCCCGACCTTGCCTGGCACCGCGCCTTCGCAGCCCTGCGGCACGGCAACTGGAAATGGCCGCTGCGCCGGTTGGCCGGACAGTTCCGGCCGCGTCGGCGCGTGCATGGCTCCGACCCGGTGCCGGCCTGGGTCAATCCTGTGTGGGCCGGGCAGATCGGCTTGGGCGAGCGCGCCGCGCGCTTCCGGCGACGCTCCCGGCGCGAGCAGGTCGGCTTGGTCGATGCGCCCCTGTGGCGCGCGCTCTTCGCCTGGGCGGATGCCGGCTACAACGGACGCCCGCTCAGCATCCGTTTCCCGTTCTTCGACGTGCGGCTGCTCGAGTTCGTGCTGGCGATCCCGCCTACACCCTGGCTGGATGGCAAGCACCTGCTGCGCGCCGCCATGGGCGACCGCCTCCCGGACGTCGTCCGGGCGCGGCCGAAGACCGTCATGCCCGGCGACGTGGCGCTCGAACGGCGCAAGCAGTCGGGAGTGCCCGATTGGCAGATCGAACTGATCGCCGCTCCGGAGATGTCCGCGTACGTCGACACGCGCTGGCTCAGGGCGGTACGCAGCCAGCCCCCCGCCGCCCAGGCCGAGATGTGGGCGGCGCAACGGCCACCGGTCGAACTTGCGTACTGGCTTCGCCACCGCCGCCGTTGGGATCAGGACGGTGGATCTTCATCGCTCAGAACTGGAGGTTTGCGTGCGACACTCGGCCGATGAACCGACGGCGGGCACCGCGAGCGTTGCCGCGGTGCAGCCGGGGAGGAAGAGCTACACACCACCGACGCTGCATGAGCACGGCACGGTCCGCGACCTGACGCTGACGACCGCGGCAGGGCCGAACTTCGACGGCGGGGGTGGAGCGAATATCTACATGTCCTAGTTCCCCCCCGTACCGCTACACGGTCTACGGACTGACACTGGAAAGCAACGTGCGCCTTCGCGCACCGGGGCTGGGTCCCGGCCTTACGGTCGCGCCCGACGTGGTGGTTGAGTGGGCCAGCGCCACGGAGCACGGGCACATGGCCGTCATTCCGGCCGGGTCGCGCGTCATCGTCGAACCCACCGGTGGATGGTTGGCGGTAGCGCTCGCGGCCGAGCAGGCGCCGGCCTGGACCCACCTGCGTTTCGGGTACGGCGATCACCACGTCCAGTTCGATGTCAACCCGAGGGGTACCCGCGTGGCGATCACCTCAACGGCGGGGATCCCGGCGGACTACGTCCAGACGCTCCTGTTCAGCACGGTGATGGGCTACCTCCTGCACCGGCTGGGCCGGCTCGCGCTCCACGCCGGTGTCGTCGCGCGGGGCGGCGCCGCCTTCGCGATTGCCGGCGCCCAGGGCGCGGGAAAGTCCACCACCGTGGGTGCGCTGATCCAGCGCGGCTGCACGAGCATGAGCGACGACGTGGCCGTGCTGACGAGGACTCGCCAGGGGTGGGCGGTCGTTCCCGGTATCACCGGCATCCGGCTGGCGCCCCAGGCCCAGGCCGCGCTCGGGATTCCGCCGGAAGCCGCCACGCCCCTGTGGCCACGCTCGCAGCCACTCCCGGGAGTGGACTACCGACGCCTCGAGGACAAGGCGGTCGTCACCGTCGACGCGGCGCCGGACCACCGGCCAGGAGTTGATGCGCTCCCGTTGGCCGGCGTCTTTCTGCTGCCCCCGCGCACCGACGCCGTGCGGTCGCCTCGGGTCACGATCCTCCCCCGAACCGCCGCCGTGCCCCGTCTGGTCGCGCTGCTCTCCACGCCCGCCTGGCTCGCGCGGACCGTCGACGAGCACCGCTTCGCGACGTTGGCCGATCTGGCGCGCACGACACCGGTATACGTGGTGGAACGTCCCGACAACTTGGATGCGCTGCCGCAGCTCTGTGATGCGCTGCTCGGCGCGATGGAGCTGCAGCGACGTTGACCGCGACGCTGGCGGACTACTGGCCCACGCTCTGCCCGACGCTGCCCGCGGCTTGGGACACGCCCACCAACCGGCGGAACCTGGCCGGCGTGACGCGGCGGATGGCGCCGATCCCGCGCGTCGCCCTGGAGTGCCGCTTGGGCGATGTGGAGCCCAGGCTCGACCTGCAGCAGTGCGTGCGACGCGAGCACGGAGAACCGGCCCTCTTGCGGGACTTCGTCCTGGCCGCCCCGCGCGAGGGAACCAAAGGCGAGCCGTGGGAGCGACTGCAACGCTTCTGCACGACCTGGGCCGACCCCGGGACCCTGCTGCATCGCGGCGTGGCCGAGATCTTTCTGGAGTACGACCTCGACACCGACCCGCGGACGACCCCGAACCCGTCGCTCTTCCTCTCCGTGGGGGACGCCGGGACCTCGACGGCGATGCGAGAGGCGATCACCCACGACGCACTGGCGCTCCTGTTGCCCGCACCGTGGCCACGCCGCCTGAGCGACGGTCTGGCGCCGTGCTTTTCCGCTTGCCCGACCGGGGCGTTCGTCAGCTACCTCGGCGTCATGCTGGGCCGTGCGACCCAGGCCCTCCGCGTCAACGTCAAGGGGGTACGGCTCGACGATCTGCTCCCCTTCCTGCACGCGGTCGGCTGGACCGGCTCGCCGGCCGCAATCGAGACATGGGCCGGGTGGGCGTATGACCGCGTCGACCGTGTCACGGTCTGCCTCGATGTGGGCACCGTCGTGTACCCCCACCTCGGGCTGGAATGCGTGCTCGCCATCCAACCGCCCAGCGAGCCCCGCTGGCTGGCGCTGCTCGAGGAGCTGTCGGCCGAAGGTCTCTGTGCCGCAGCCAACGCAACCGCCTTCGTCGGACTGCCCGATGTGCTGCGCCCGCCCGAGACGCAGGAGGACTGGCCCGCCCCGTGGGTGGCGGCGACGCTGTGCGCCCCCGCCGACCATTTCTCCACCACCGAGCGCCGCCTGTCCCACCTCAAGGTCACGGTGACGGAACGGGAGGCCCTGCTCAAGGGCTACTGGGGGGCGGGGCACGTGTGGCGGACGGCCGAACCGGTCCAGCCACCGACGGCGCACGCGGTCGGACCATCGGGCCGGTCCGCGGAGCAGGCGCGGGACGACGCGATCGCCTTCCTGCTGTCACGGCAGTCGCACACCGGCCGATGGTCTGATTTCGTCCTGCCGGCGGGGCCGAGCGATGAGTGGGTGACGGCCTTCGTGGCCGCCTGCCTGCTCGCGATGCCGGGGGAGGCAACGAGCGGGGCCGTACGACGGGCCTGGGAGGCCTTGCTCGGCCGTCGCCCGGACGAACCGGGCTGGGGCTACAACCGGCTGACCCCCGCCGATGCCGACAGCACGGCGTGGGCGTTGCGGCTGGCGGCGGGCCTGGGGATCGTCCCGGACGCGCGGCTGCACGCGGCACACACGTTCCTGGCGAGCCATCTGCGGGCCGATGGCGGTGTGACGACCTACGGCGAGCGTGACCCTATTCGCCGCTACACCCGCCTCCCCGCGGATGCGTCGTTCGCGGGCTGGCAGGCCGGGCACGCCTGCGTCACCGCCGCCGCCGCACCGCTCGTGGGCGCCGCGGCCACCAACTACTTGCGCTCCCAGCAGGCCGGCGCGGGCAACTGGGAGGGCTACTGGTGGTGGGACGACGACTACACGACGGCATTGGCATCCGAAGCGCTGCCGTCCGGCAGGGAGCGCGCCGTCCGGTGGGCGCAGAGGCGGGTGAGCACGACGGGCGCCGTCCCCAGCACCGACGGAGAGCCATCGCCGTGGGCGACGGCCTGGTGCGTACGCATCCTGTGGCTCGGAACGGCCCGTGCCGCGGAGGAGGCACGCGACCGGGCGGTGCGGTGGCTCGTGCACACGCAGCAGGCGGACGGCGGCTGGCGGGCATCGGCGCGTCTGCGCGTGCCCATGCCCGGGCACGTCGATGCCGCAGGCGAGGACGTGAAGATCAACGCGGTCGACGAGAACCGTCTGTTCACGACCGCGGCGGTTGCGACTGCGCTTGCATCGCGAACGCCGGCGTGAGGCGGTGAGCTCGTCGCGTGTCGGTCCAAGCCGCCCTGGACTTCTTCCATGACGTGCGCCGGAGTCCTGATCTTCAGGTGCAGGTCGCGGCGTGGGGGCCGGCGCCCTCCATCCGCCACCTCGTCGAGTTGGCGAACCGGCTCGGGTTCGCCTGCTCGGCGGCGGACCTGCAGATCGCCTTCCGCCACGACTGGATCATGCGCTGGCTCCACACGCAGCGGAAATGACCCCTTCTATGCAGCGGAGTCGGGCTGCGGGTGCCGATGGCGAAGGCGCCCGAGGATGGCCACGGCGGCGATCGCCCAGATCACACCGACGACCACCGTGAGGTTCCGGGCGTAGTTGTGCGGGAGCGACGTGGGGTTGTTGGTGGCAAGCCCGTAGGCCCGCACGAGGGGATACGAGAACAGGACGATCACCGCCGTGACGACGATCGCCGCCTGCACGACCGGCCGGGCCCATCCCGGCACACGCCGGCCGACGACGACCGCCACGAGGAGGACGAACGGAGCGACGAGGAGGTCGTGCACAAGCGCGCCGCCGAGCACGAACCAGGCGAGGCTCGCCGGCCGCGTGTCGATGCTGTGCTGGAACAGGCCGCGGAGGCCAACCGCGATGAGCAGCCATCCCGCGAGCGCAGACAGCCAGAAGCGGGCACCGGCGCGGCGCAGACCGGGCGCGTCGTCGCTCACAGCACCACGACCCGGGCGACCCATTTCGTCTGCAGGACACCCGGTCGGTTCGGCGCGATGAGGCGGCACGGGAACCCGTGGTCCAAGGCGAGGGCCTCGTCGTCCAGATGCGTCGCCAGGAGGGCGTCGCGGTCCCGGGCCTGCTGCGGGTTCAGCGTCGAGGTGCGGTACGCCCCGTTCGGCTCCAGCGACTCGACGAGGATCGTGCGTCCGGGAGCGGCGCCCGCCGTGGCCAGCAGCTCTCGTATGCGCACGCCGCGCCATCGGGCCGAATAACTCCATCCCTCGACGCAGGCGATCGGCAGCACGGCGTGATGCGTGGACAGCGTGTACAGCTGTGCGAGATCGAGCGAGAGGGGTGTCGCGACCCGGCCCGACACCTCGAGGCGGTAGTCAGGTGCGCGGGCCCGCTCGACGACCCTCGCATTGGCCGCGCCCCGATTGACCGGGTACCCCTGCGGCCCCACGGAGGGGTCACGGGGTGCCAGTAGGGCCACGCGGCGCAATGGTGAGAAGGTCTGCCCGAGCGTCGTGAGCGTGAGCGCGGCCGAGGTGCCCGCGACGGTCGCGAGGAACCCACGCCGGGACAGGGAGACCCGCTGTGAAGGCGGCGGCTCGGCCACCGCACCGAGCACGGGATCGGCCTCCGCCAGCCGGGGGCGGCGCGAAGGCAGCCCCAGCGAGCGTCTCGTCTCGACCCACTTCGCGCCGATGTGCGCGACAAGGGCGCCGATCGTAACCCAGGCCATCCAGAAATGGGAGGCCGTGAAGGAGAACCGCCACGGGTACCACTGGGCGATGTTCGCCACGCCCGAGAACACCATCCAGATGCTCCCGGCGACGAGCGCGAGGATCCCGATGCGCTCGACAAGGTGCGCCAGCCCCCTGACCGGCGGGAAGGAGAGGAACCGGGGCCAGACGAGCCAGAGCTTGGCCAGCAGGACGGGCACCGACGCGATCCCGGTCGCGACATGAAGCCCCTGCGTGAACCGGTACAGGCCGGCGGGACGCGGAGGAATCGGGAGCCACCCCTGCGGGTGCTGGTGCAGATGGGAGTAGAGCCCCGTGACGAAGCAGATGCCGAACAGCACGCCGAGCGTCGCTCCGAGCATGGCGGCCAGGCGGGTGTCGCGCAGCACCGAGACGAAGCGCCCCTGGCTGAGGGGCTGATCCGGGTCGGTCGTCCACGTCCGGATGGCGCTCATGTGGGGACGAGCGGGGATGATGACGTCACCGTCTTCGCGCGATGCCATGTGTTACGTCGGGCCATGGGACCTGCGGCAGTATGCGCCGGTGCGATCGCCCCGCGTCGCCCATCATTGGCCCGCGCTCGGCTTCGCCGTCACCTCCGCGGCCGGGATTGGCCTGTCGGTCGCGACCGCGCGCAGGGGAGCGATCCTCGATGCGCGCTGGACGATCCTCGCGGGCCTCGCCGTCTGGTCGGCGGCATGGGCCCTGGGCGTCGTGTGCGCGCTCCGGCTCCCCCGGCACGTCGCCCTCGTCGCCGTGTTCGCAGTCGCGACTGCCCTGCGGCTCGCCGCCATCTCCGGGCCACCGACGCTGTCGGACGACATGTATCGCTACGCGTGGGACGGGCGGGTCCAGGCGTCCGGGACCGACCCCTACCGGTACGCGCCGGACGCGCCGGAGTTGGCCGGCCTGCGGGAACCGTGGTTGTGGCCCGACGACGCAGGGTGCGCCGCGCTCGACCGCCCGCCGGGCTGCACCCGCATCAACCGTCCCAGCGCTCGCACGATCTACCCGCCTCTGGCGCAGGCGTGGTTCACCGGCGTCTACCGGGTGGCAGGACTGTCGACACAACACAAGGCGTGGCAGGTGGTGGGCCTTCTCACCGACCTCGCCCTCGTCGCCCTCCTGCCGGTCGCCCTGCGCGCCTGGAAGCGTGACCCGCGGTGGACGGCGCTCTATGCACTCGCGCCGTTCGCCGTCGTCGAAGCCGTGAACAACGCCCACGTCGACGGTCTGGCGGCGCTCATTGTCGTGCTGGCCCTGATCGCCGCCGGCCGGCGTCGCGTGGTTCTGGCGGCGGGATTGCTGGGCGGTGCCGCCTTGGTCAAGCTCTACCCGGCCATCCTCGTCCTCTCCCTCGCCGGCGCCGAGGGGAGGCGCCGTGCGGCGGTTCTGCCCCTGGTCGGTACGGCGGTCGCGGTCGCCGCCGCGGGCTACCTCCCGCACGTCGCCTTCGTCGGACCGAAGGTGCTCGGATATCTGCCCGGCTACCTGCGCGAGGAGCGCTACACCGGGGGCGGCCGGTACCTCCTGGCCGGCCTGCTCGGGCTCCCCGGCTCGGTCACGGCTGCGCTCGCCGTACTCGGAGTCGGCGCCGTCGTCGCGTGGGTCGTGTGGCGGAGGCCCGACCCACCCCGGGGCGCGGCCGCGATCTTCGGGGCGGTGCTGCTGGCGACAACGCCGGTCCAGCCGTGGTACGCCGTCACCCTGCTCGCCCTCGCCGCCGCCGCCGCCCTCCCCGCGTGGGCCGTCGTCGCCGCCGCGGGCTACCCGTACTTCTTCGCGGTCATCCTCGACGCCGCCCACCCGGTTGGGATCGGTCGGGTCTGCTACGGCGTCGCGCTGGCATCGGTCCTCGGGGGCGCCTGGTGGCGGCGCCGGTCCGATGTACGCGCGCCGTCGGTGGCGAACATCTAGCCCCCGAGGGCGCCGAGCTGCGCGAGGAGCGTCATCTGGTCGAAGATCGACTCCTGTGCCGCGATCTTCCCGTCTCGGACCTGGAAGTAGTCGGCAAACGGCATGTCCAGGGAACGACCGGTCGCCGGAATGGTCCCGCCCGGTGAGACGAGATCGCCCTCGTGCGTGCCCTGGAAGCGACCGAGCACGCACACCTCTTCGCCTGACTCGAACACATGCGTCACGAGCATGTGCGCATCGGGGAACGCACTCGTGAATGCCCTACCGAACGCCTCGTGTTCGTCGTTCGTGAGGCTGCCCGTGGGTGTGACGGTCACGCAGTCGTCGGTATACAGGACGCGCGTGCCGTCGATGTCCGCCGCACCGAACCGCTCGTAGAAGCCCTCCACAACATCTCGAGCCGCGCCCATGCTCCGTCTCCCTTCGACCCCGCGCCGGTACCCGCCCAGGATCCCATACCGGCTCAGCGTGGCTTGGCCTTGGCCGCCTTCTTGGCAGGCTTCTTCTTGGCCGCCTTCTTGGCGGGCTTCGTCGCACCGGGTGTGGTGATCGCGGGGTCGCGCCGCACGCCGATCGTGACGACGTCGCTGAGCATCGTCGCGGTCAGCAGGACGTCCTGCAGGCACGTGCCGGTGAGCTTGGTTGGGAAGCCGGCGACCGGGGCCCCGTTGAACTTGAACTGGTAGGTGAAGCGGTCGTCCTGGAAGATCTCGACCCCTATGGTCATCCCCAATTTGGGGAGCATCTCGGGCTTCAGCGTCACGCCATTGCCGAAGTACTGGAGATCTCCGGCGAGATGGGCGGTCGGTTCGGCGACGTAGCGCACCGGGCCGTAGGCGTAGATGCAGATGTCGGTCCCGACCGGCGAGCCCGGTCGCCCCTTCTCGCCGATGTGGATCGTGAGGAACGCCGTGACCGGGTACGTGGTCGACGGCGTCGTCCGCTTGGCCCAGTCGATCGCGTCTTTTACCTCTGCGCAGCCCATCGTTCCCTCCATCCCGCCCGGCTCACACGGGTCGCTGCGAATCCTACGGGCCCGGGCCGCACGCCAGCGGCCGCGCCCGAGCCTCAAGGGGCGCCAAGCGGTGACCCGACGCGATGGAGCGTGCCGTCGGCATCGACGAACCCGAACTCTCGAAGCCCGTACGGTGTGTCGAAGGGGGCGCGGAAGCGCCCGTCGACACCGGCGGCAACCCACTCGGCGTGGACCGCGTCGGCATCCGAGACGTAGAGGTAGACGGCGGCCGTGGAGCGGCTGCGGTCGTGGTGAGCCGACTCGCTGAGGTGGAGGGAGACCGAGTCCCGATCGACGAAGCCGTACCGGTCGACACCCTCGTAGGCACGGACCGTGAACCCCATGCGGCGGTAGCGCTCCATCGCGGCATCCAGGTCGAGCACCGGCACGACCGGCGCCACCCGTGAGAACACGATCTCGCTCATGG
>JBOGIC010000652.1:0-3266 GCA_050744985.1 Acidimicrobiales bacterium | reverse complement strand
CCTCGACCGGGAGGATCTTGGAGATGACGCCCTTGTTGCCGTGGCGGCCGGCCAGCTTGTCGCCCTCGGAGATCTTGCGCTTCTGGGCGACGTACACCCGGACCAGCTGGTTGACCCCGGGCGCCAGTTCGTGCTGCTCCTCGCGGGAGAACACCTTGACGTCGATGACCTTGCCGTTCTCGCCGTGGGGCACCTTGAGGCTGGTGTCACGGACCTCTCGCGCCTTCTCACCGAAGATCGCCCGCAGGAGGCGTTCCTCCGGCGTCAGCTCCGTCTCGCCCTTGGGCGTGACCTTGCCGACCAGCACGTCGCCCGGCCCGACCTCGGCCCCGATGCGGATGATGCCGCGCTCGTCGAGGTCCTTGAGGATCTCCTCGGAGAGGTTGGGGATGTCCCGGGTGATCTCCTCGGCCCCGAGCTTGGTGTCCCGGGCGTCGACCTCGTGGGCCTCGATGTGGATGGAGGTCAGCACGTCGTCACGAACGAGGCGCTCGGACAGGATGATGGCGTCCTCGAAGTTGTAGCCCTCCCACGGCATGAAGGCCACGAGCAGGTTCTTGCCCAGGGCGAGGTCGCCCTCGTGGGTGGACGGGCCGTCGGCCAGCACCTCGCCGTTGGTGACCCGCTGGCCCTCGTCGACCAGAGGCTTCTGGTTGATGCAGGTGCCCTGGTTGGACCGGCGGAACTTGGCGAGCCGGTAGAACTTGCGCCCGAGGGCCTGAGCGTCACCGTCGTGCATCGAGACGCCGCGGCCGGTCTGGCCGGCGTCGTACTCGACGATGATGTGGTCGCCGGTGACCTCGGCCACCGTGCCGTCGCCCTCGGCCAGGAGCACATCGCCGGCGTCGCGGGCGGCCCGGGGCTCGATGCCCGTGCCGATGTAGGGCGCCTCGGCCCGCACCAGCGAGACGGCCTGGCGCTGCATGTTGGCGCCCATGAGGGCCCGGTTGGCGTCGTCGTGCTCGAGGAACGGGATCATGGCCGTGGCCACCGACACGATCTGCTTGGGCGACACGTCCATGAGGTCGACTTCCGACGGGGGTACGTAGTCGATCTCGCTGGTCGTGCCGTAGGACGTGCCTGCCGCCCCGACCCGGACGCCGGCGCCCTGGGGGCCACGGCGGACCAGCACGCGCTCGCCGACGAACCGCCCGTCGTCGTCGAGGGGCGCGTTGGCCTGGGCGATGACGTACTCCTCCTCCTCGTCGGCGGCGAAGTAGACGATCTCGGCGGTCACGCGGCCGTCGACGACCTTGCGGTAGGGCGTCTCGATGAAGCCGAAGGCGTTGACCCGGGCGTAGCTCGCCAGCGAGCCGATGAGGCCGATGTTCGGGCCTTCCGGCGTCTCGATCGGGCACATGCGTCCGTAGTGGCTGGTGTGCACGTCACGCACCTCGAACCCGGCCCGCTCCCGGCTCAGACCGCCGGGGCCGAGGGCCGACAGGCGGCGCTTGTGGGTGAGGCCGTCGAGGGGGTTGGTCTGGCCCATGAACTGGGACAGCTGGCTGGTGCCGAAGAACTCCTTGATGGCGGCGACGACCGGCCGGATGTTGATCAGGGTCTGGGGCGTGATGGCCTCGACGTCCTGGGTGGTCATGCGCTCGCGGACGACCCGCTCCATGCGGGACAGGCCGATGCGCACCTGGTTCTGGATGAGCTCTCCCACCGAGCGCACGCGCCGGTTGGCGAAGTGGTCCTGGTCGTCGAGGCGGTAGCCGGGCTCGCCGTTGGCCAGGTGGAGCAGGTAGGTGGTGGCGGCCAGGATCTCCGACGGGCTCAGGACGTACTGCTTCGCGCCCGGGCCCTCGAGGTCGGGGATGGCGAGGATCTCGCGGATCTTGTCGATCTCCGGGCCCAACTTGCGGTTGAGCTTGTAGCGGCCGACCCGCGTCAGGTCGTAGCGCTTGGGGTTGAAGAAGGCGTTCTCGAAGTAGGCGCGGGCGGCCTCGACCGAGGGCGGCTCGCCCGGGCGGGCCCGCTTGTAGATCTCGACCAGCGCCTCGTCGCGCGTGGGCGCCAGGTCGCGCTCCTTCTGCCACTGGCCTTCGAGGAAGTCGAAGTGGCGGACGAAGCGGTCGAGGAAGCCGGGCTGGCTCTCCTCGTCGTAGCCCAGGGCGCGCAGGAGGATGAACAGGCTGAGGCGGCGCTTGCGAGCGACGCGGGTGCCGGCCGACACGTCCTTGCCCGGCTTCTGCTCGATGTCGAACTCGATCCACTCACCCCGGTAGGGGTGGATGGTGCCGGTGACGATGGTCTTGGCGTCCCGACCCGGCTGGAAGATGACGCCGGGCGAGCGCACCAGCTGGGACACGACGACCCGCTCGGTGCCGTTGATGATGAACGTGCCCTTGTCGGTCATCATCGGGAAGTCCCCCATGAAGACCGTCTGCTCCTTGATCTCACCGGTCGTGGCGTTCATGAACCGGGCCCGCACGAAGATCGGTGCGGAGTAGGTCATGTCCTTCTCTTTGCACTCCTCCACCGAGAACTTGGGCGGCGGGCGCAGGTCGGGGTCGGCCGCGTCGAACTCCAACTCGAGTCGGAGCTGGCCGGTGAAGTCTTCGATGGGGCTGATGTCCCGGAAGGTCTCGGCCAGGCCCTGGTCGAGGAACCACCGGAAGGACTCGCGCTGCACGGCGATCAGGTCGGGCAGCGGGAGGACCTCGTCGAGGTTGGCGAAGGAAACACGTTCCCGGATGGCGGGACGATCGGGCAAGGCCTTCACTCCTTAAAAGAAGTGGTGCATGGGAGAAGGACGTGCGTCCGGGCGCGCGCGCAGGCAGACGGGTGCTGCAAGGAGGCGAGACGCGGGGGGCACGACAAGGACGAGAATACTTACGGCGACGCGAAACGTCAAGCCGCGACTCGTCCGCCTGGGAGCATACGGCAAACCCAGGCAGGCGTCAACGGTTGTGGCCGCCCCGCAGGGCGCACCTACTTCAGTTCAACGGTGGCGCCGGCGCCTTCCAGCTGCGCCTTCGCCTTTTCGGCGTCCTCCTTGGAGACCTTCTCCAGGACCGCCTTGGGCGCGCTGTCGACCAGGTCCTTGGCCTCCTTGAGGCCGAGGTTGGTGAGCGCCCGCACCTCCTTGATGACCTGGATCTTCTTGTCGCCGACCTCTTTGAGGATGACGTCGAACTCGTCCTGCTCCTCTGCCTCCTCGGCGGCGGCGCCGCCACCTGCGGGAGCGGCCGCCGCAACAGCGACCGGCGCCGCCGCGGTGACGCCGAACTTCTCTTCGAAGTCCTTGAGGAGCTCGGAGAGCT
>JBOGIC010000651.1:0-1593 GCA_050744985.1 Acidimicrobiales bacterium | reverse complement strand
AGGGTCGCACCGGTTCTGCCGACACTGACTGCCGCACCGTTGGGGAGCGGGGCCTGGAGAGGATCATGAACCGGAAACTCTGGCGCACGGGCACACTGGTGCTCCCTTCGCTCCTCGTCGCGGCGAGCCTGCTGCTGCCGGCCGGCGTCGCCGCCGGTGCGGGCGGCCTCACCGCCGCCTTCGCCAAATCGTCGGACTGGGGCACCGGCTACGTCGGCGTCTACACGATCCGCAACGCCGGCACGACGAGCGTGTCGGGCTGGCGGCTCGAGGTCGACCTGCCGGCGTCGGCGCCCGTGACCGGTTGGTGGAACGGCGCGCTGACTCGCAGCGGTACCCACATCACGGTGGTGAACGACACGTGGAACGGCACGCTCGCGCCCGGGGCGTCCACGACGTTCGGCTTCCAGGTCGAGAGCAGCGTCGCCCCACCCGCTCCGGCCGGCTGCACGCTGAACGGCGCGCCCTGCTCGGGTGGCACCTCGCGGCCGAGCAGCACGACCACGACGACGACCAGACCGACGACGACGACCACCAAGCCGACGACTACGACCGTCCCGCCGCCGCCGGGTGGGGGCGTGTTCGCCCCCTACGCCGACGTCACGCTCTGGCCGCCGATCGACCTCACCGACACGGCCGCGGCCAGTGGCGTCACGCAGTTCACGCTCGCGTTCATCGTCAACGGCTCGGGCACGTGCCAGGCGGCCTGGGGCGGTGTCATCCCCCTGGCGGAGAACTTCCTCGTCGACGAGGTGGGGGCGCTGCGGGCTCAGGGCGGCGACGTAATCGTCTCGTTCGGGGGCGCGGCCGGCCAGGAGCTCGCACAGTCGTGCGGCACCGTCGCGGCGCTGGTCTCCCAGTACCAGGCGGTCATCGACACGTACGGCCTCACGAAGATCGACTTCGACATCGAGGGCGCGGCGACGGCCGAGCCGGCCTCGGTCGCCCGGCGGTCGCAGGCCATCGCCACGCTGCAGTCGCAGGCCCGCGCCGCCGGCCGGAAGCTGTCGGTGTCCCTGACACTGCCGGTGCTGCCCACGGGCCTCACCGCCGACGGCCTGGCCGTAGTCCGCTCGGCCCGGGATGCGGGCGTCGACCTGTCGGTCGTCAACGTGATGGCCATGGACTACGGCGACTGGGCGGCCCCGAACCCGGCTGGGCGGATGGGCCAGTACGCCATTGACGCCGCGACGAGCCTCGAGGGCCAGTTGCAGAGCCTCTACCCGGGCAGGACCCCGGCGCAGCTGGCGCGGATGGTCGGAATCACGCCGATGATCGGCCAGAACGATGTCCCGTCGGAGGTCTTCACGCTCGCCGATGCCGACCGGGTGCTCACCTTCGCCCGCCAGCAGCACGTCGGCCGCCTGTCGATGTGGTCGGTCGCCCGCGACAAGCAGTGCCCGGGCGGCACCAACGCCTGGGCCGACCCCACGTGCAGCGGCATCCTCCAGGCGCCCTACGCCTTCTCCAGCGCCTTCCGGACCTTCACCGGCTGAGCGCAGCCCACGGGCTACGATGGCGTGACCGTTAACGCCGGTCCCGAGAGGCCGGCACGGAAGGAGTTCGCTTGGGTCTTCGAGAGCGCGCCTATGC
>JBOGIC010000650.1:0-5304 GCA_050744985.1 Acidimicrobiales bacterium | reverse complement strand
CCCTCCCAGCGTGACGGCAGGATGAACAGCGTCGACCGTCGCAGGGCCTCGTCCTTGTCCGAGCCGAACACCGGTGGACGCAGCGACAGGTTGGGCGGTGCGGCCCGCTCGAGCTGCCCGGCCCGGGCGGGCGCGTTCTTGTCGACTTCACCGTGGACCACGAAGTCGACGTCCGGTGCGCGGCGGGCGATCGCGCACAGGCGGTCGAGGCCCTTCTGGTGGACGTCGAAGCGCGAGAGCGTCACCACCCGCGGCCGCGCCGGCGGGCGCGGCGGTTCCCACACGATGCCGTCGACCGCGTCCACCGGGTTGGGCACGACCACCGCCGAGTCGGGGGGCAGCGGCGCGAAGCGGCCCACGTCGACCCGCTCCGCCTCGGTGAGGCAGAGCACCGCCGCGGCGCGCCGCAGGAACCGGCGCTCGACGACGCCGGTGTACGCGCGCTTGAGGATGCCGCGCCGGGCCAGCCCGGCCGGGGCGGCGGCGGAGTGCGGCGATACGACGTACGGGACGCCGAGCCGGCGCAGGACCGGCCCCAGGCCGGTGTGCAGGAGCCGGAACAGCGAGTGGAAGTGGACGACATCCGGCCGGGACGCGGATCGCCGCAGTTCGCGGCCGATGGTGCGGATGGCGCAACGGCGGGAGCGGTGGTCGAGCATGGGGCAGAAGACCTGCACGTCCGCCCCCGCCGCCGACTGCGCTGCGGCCAGACGTTCGACGGCGACGGCGATGCCGTCGACGCGGGGGCCGCACCACGTCAGGTTGACGTGCCAGACCCTCATGCCCGCGCTCCGGCCAGCACCTCCGTGCCGACGTGGTCGAGGGCCTCGCGGCACCCGCGAGCGGCGGCCGCGGCCCGGGCGTGGGCCTCGGGCCCGACGAGGGCGCGGACGCGGGCCACCAGCTCGTCTTCGTCGAGGTGGTCGTAGGAGGCGACCTGATCGCCCATCCCCAAGGCGTCCATCACGCCGCTGGTCTTGGCCGTGAAGTACGAGATGGCGTACGCCGGGGTTCCCGCCGAGAGGGCGAGCACCGCGCCGTGGAGCCGCACGCTGACCACGACGCGGGCGTGCGCGTAGAGGGCGGCGAGCTCGGGCGGGGTCAGGTCGCGCTCGACGACCGGCACGGCCCGCCCGATCTCGACGGCGAGGTGCCGAGAGATCTCGCGGTCGTCCTCGACCGGCGTCGGCCCGACGGTGTGGGCGACGACGACGACCTGGGCGACCACGCCCTCGTCCATCAGCCTCCGTGCGGCCCGGGCCAGGGTGGTGATCAACGCCCGGCGCTCCCGCTCGCCGCGATAGGGGTGGCGCCGGATCGCGAAGACGGCGAAGTCCCGGTTCCGGAGGCCGTGGCCGACGAGGATCTGCTCCACCAGGCCCGAGTCGTCGGGCGTCACGGCGAACGCGAGGTCGGGCGCAGTGCGCACGACATCGGCGGGTACGCCGAGGCGCTCCGCCAGATGATGCGACCGCGGCTCCCGCACCACGACGGAGCGGCTCCGTCGCAGCACGCGGCGGACGAGCCACCGCGCCGGTCCCGGGGGGAAGGGGCCCAGGGTGTGGCCGAGGAAGACGGTGGGCACGCCGGCGCGCGACGCCGCCCACGCCGGGTACAGCACCTGTGCGAGGCGGAGGAAGCCGAGGACCACGCCGCGACCGGAGTCGAACACGTTGCTCCCGCCCTGCATGACGACGAGGTCGGCCCCGTCGAGGCAGCCGGGGAGCGCCCCCCGCCGGATGACACCGCGGGCGTACGCCCGGGCGATGCCACCCGCCCAGCGGACCGCGGCGCCGATCTGCCGTAGCCCCCGCTCGGTGCGCAGCGGCGGGCACGGCGACGCGGTCACGACCGTGTCGGGGAAGAGCAGCCGCAGGTGGCGGTACGCGGTCGGGAACGCCGGGTCGCTCGGATGCAGCAGCGACGAGACCCGGAGCTCGGCGCCCGGGTACCGCCGTCGCAACATGTCGACCGTGGCGAGCGCGATGGCGCCGTCACCCTTGTTGTCGTCGTGCCAGGCGTTGGCCAAGACGATGCGCATCAGGCCGGGCGCACCCGCTCGGCGATGATCGTGCGCAGCACGCGCACGCCGTCGCGCCGGGCGTGGAGGTTGCTGGTGCCGTGGATCCGGGCCTGCTCGAAGCTCGGGACTTCGGCGATGCGCACCCCCGCCCGCGCGGCGCGAACATTCATCAGCGTCTCCACCTCGAAGCCGTTGCAGTCCACCGCCATGGACCCGAGGCAGGACCGCCAGAAGGCGGCATAGCCGTAGCAGAGGTCGCTGTAGTTCGTGCGGAAGAGCACGTTGACGACCCGCGACAGCATGCGGTTGCCGAGGCGCCGGATGGGCGTGATGTCCGCGCTGCCGCCGCCGGTGATGAACCGGGAGCCCTTCACGAACTCGGCCCCCGTCATCAGCGTGGCGACGAAGCGCGGGATCTCCTGGGGGTCGGTCGAACCGTCGGCGTCGAGCATGACGATGATCTCGCCGCTGGCCGCGGCAAACCCGCAGGCGAGGGCGTTCCCCTTCCCGCGGCCCGTCTGGTAGACGACGTGGACGTCGGGGCGGCACTCGCGTGCGACCTCGACGGTGCGGTCCTCAGAATGCCCGTCCACGAGCACGACTTCGCTGACATCGCCCGGGATCCGGGCCAGGACATGGGGCAGATTTCCTTCTTCGTTGAGCGTCGGGATGACGACGCTGATGGCGCGTGCGCCCCCGAGCTCCATGGCCTCGCCGACGTCGACCAGACGCGACGCCGGCGAAAGATCTGGCACGTATAAGCCGTCCGTGGGCGCGGCTGCGCTGACGTTCATGATGAGTGCCCTTTCGCTTCCCGTGCTGCTGACCCGCTGCGCGCGGAGAACCCGCGCGTACGGCTGGTGCTGCTGGGAATGCCCTGATGGGCCGGTCCGGGTTTGGATTCGGGCTCGATCGTTCCGAGCCCGCCGCGGACTCCGTTCGGCGGACGTGTCTACCCACCGCCGAGGGTGGCAAACCCGAGACTTTCAGGCGTCGCCGGGACCGTCCAGCACGAGCTTGACGTCAAGCACGGGAGTGCCGTCGATTGCCTCGAGATCGCGCACGCGCAGTTCGAGGCCCTCGACGGCCTCGACGACGACGCGGTGCAGGCCGATGGGGTTGGGCCGGTCGGCTGAGCGGGTGCTGAACACGCCGCGCTCGGGGTTCGCGGGATCGTCACGGGGGTGGACTGCGAGCACGTCCCGTGCCGCCCGATGCAGCCACGTGAGGACGATGCAGTGGTCGCCGGGGCGAATGTCGCGCACGCCCACGGCGATGGCGGCGTCGAAGACGATCGAGGCCTCCGGTGACCCCTCGCGCCCCTGCTTGGGTGCGGTCGCCGGGTCGACCAGCGGTGAGGCGACGCGACCGATCGGCCGGACTGAGTACGCCTCACCGGAGTCCGGGGTCACGCCCCGATCATGGCAGGGCCGCGGGGCCGTCGTGGGTAGACCGACGGCATGACCACCGTCGACGTCATGCCGGGGACCATCGTCGTGTACTCCGACCTCGGTTGCCCGTGGGCCCACCTCGCCGTCTTCCGTCTCCTCGCGGCCCGCACGCGCCTGGGCCTCGACGGTGCGGTGGTCCTCGACCATCGGGCCTTTCCCCTCGAGGTCGTCAACCGCCGTCCGACGCCGTACCGCACGCTGGCGGCCGAGGTACCGGTCGTCGGTGGGCTCGACCCGTCGGCGGGCTGGCAGGTCTGGCAGGGTGAGCCATGGACGTGGCCGGTGACGACGCTCCTCGCCCTGGAGGCCGTCCAGGCGGCCAAGGCGCAGTCCATGGACGCCAGCGAACGCCTGGACCGCGCGTTGCGGCTGGCCCTGTTCGCCGAGAGCCGCTGCATCTCGATGCGCCACGTCGTCCTCGACGTGGCGGGGGAGTCGGGCCTCGACGCCGGCGCGCTGGCCGGCGAGCTGGATTCCGGGGGCCGTCGGAAGGCGCTGCTCGATGACTGCGAAGCGGCGGGGAAGGGCCCGGTGAAAGGAAGCCCGCATGTATTCCTGCCGGACGGCACGAACAGCCACAACCCCGGCATCGAGATGGCGTGGTCCGGACCGCACGGGTCTGGCTTCCCCGTGGTCTCCAAGGACGACCCCGCGATCTACGAGGATCTCGTGATGGCGGCCATCGGGCGGTAGGCCACCCCAACATCCTCCCAACTGCCTTCAGATTTTCGGCGACTTTGCCGACCCTGAGGGATGTCACGCGCTTCGGCGGCGCAAGGAGAGGGGCTCCCTTTGCGGCGCGCGTCGCGGCGTTTGCGGTAGAAAGGAAGACGAGACCCGTGGACACGCTCATGCTGAAGCGGATCCTGGCGGGGACATGTGCAGTTGCAGCGCTCGTGGCGGGCATGCAGGTGGTACCCGCTCGCGCGGCGGTAACCACCACGGTCACGGTCGGCGTCTTCCCCCAGTTCCCGACGCGGGTCACCTTGGGGTCGACCGGCATCCCGGGCAGCATCAACCTCATCAACGGCTCGTCGCCCCCGCACGCCACGGCGGCATTGACCGTCACCGAGCTCACCCTCGTCCCGGCCTGTGGCAACTTCACTCCCACGTGCGCCGGCGCCGCCGACCCGCGCGTGTTCGAACTCGACTCGCGGGGGACCGGTGGTGCGGGGACGGGCTGCGCCGGTGTCAGCTTCGACGTCACGGTCATCGACACGACGACAGGCCGGGTGCGATTCTCCCGGACCGACGGCGCACCGCTCCTGCTCGGTCGGACCGACATGACGACCGAGCTCGACACCTGCCTCATCAACTTCACGTTCTCGAACCCCGACAAGCCCACGATCGACAGCCATCCGGGTGTCGGTGAGCTGCAGACCAACCAGGTCGGGTACCTGGCCGTCCGGCACCCTGACGGCACCACCGGCACCGACCAGGGCGAGGACGTCACCACCGTCGTGGTCGGCACGCCGCCGACGACCACGTCGACCACGACGACGACCCTGCCGCCGACCACGACCACGACGACGCTCCCGCCGACCACGACGTCGACCACCACCACGACCCTGCCGCCCACCACCACGACGACGACCCTGCCGCCGACCACCACGACGACCACCACGACGACCCTGCCGCCGACCACCACGACGACCCTGCCGCCGACCACCACCTCGACCCTGCCGCCGACCACCACCTCGACCCTGCCGCCCACCACGACAACGACCACGACCAAGCCGCCGACCACGACCACGACGGTCCCGCCGACGACGACGACCACAACCAAGCCGCCGACCACGACCACGACGGTCCCGCCGACGACGACGACCA
>JBOGIC010000649.1:0-6533 GCA_050744985.1 Acidimicrobiales bacterium | reverse complement strand
TGTCGGGGGAGCATGGTCACCTAAGGTGGTGCTGTCGCTACGGAACGTGCGCCGTTCGGCGAGCCCGAGCGCGGCGAACGGCAGGAGCAGGACCACGACCTGGCACCGCTCGCGGACGAGCGTGCCGTAGTTGCCGATGACGAGGGCGAGCAACATGGCCAGTGTGCTTGCGGGCAAAAGCAGCAGGAGGACCCGCCGGCCCTGCCGGCGCCAGCCGGTCGCGATACCCCGACAAAGGGCGGGTAGGAGCAGGAAGATGGCCAGGACGTCGGGGAGCGCCGGCAGCTGGCGCAGGCCTCGGACCTGCCACGGGTATGGCCCGAAGGCGAAGTTGACGACTCCGGCGGGAAGGTACGTGAGGGCTCGCTTCGGGCTGGAGATGTCCACGTTGGTGTGGAAGCCGCTGGCCGCCGAGGTGGCGAGGTCCTGCCGGGCGATGTTCGCGTCCCGAAGGTCGGCGTCGGTGGTCGAACGGTAGCCGGAGTAGCCGAGGCCGACGGTGAAGACCAGCACACTCAGCAGGGCCAGAGCGCCCACGGCGGTGCTGACGCCGGTCAGCAGCTGCCGGCGCGAAAGCATGACGCCGATGACCAGCGTGAGCGCGAAGACGAAACCGACGTAGCCGCGGAACGTCAGGAGCATGGCCAAGGGCAAGGTCAACACGGCGAAGGCGGTAAACGTGATGCGGTCCGCCATGCGCACGCCACCCAGCGCAGCCACGCAGATGAGGAACAGCACTGTGGCTTCTTTGAGGGGGAGCGAGGTCCATAGGAACAGCCCGGGCATGACCGAGGCGAGGATGGTGGCGTACCGACAGGCGGGCTTGCCGAACAGGCGTGCGGTGATCTCGGTGATGAGCGGCACGATGGCAGCCGCCACCGTCGCGTTGTAGGCCAGCGCCGCAACCTTGTAGGGCCCGAAGACCCGGTACAGCGCCGCCACCACGTAGTAGAAGCCCTCACGGCCGGGCGGCACTCGCGGCATCGGGAAACCGTCTTCCCAATGACGCAGGATCTCCTTGGCGATCCCGTGATAGGCCGCTTCATCGCCCCGCAGCGCCGAGAACAGGGGTGTGTCCACACCGATCACGATGGCGCCGACGACCAGGTGGGCCCCGAACGCCGCGAGGGTCCAGCGGAGCACGCGCCGCTGCAGCGCGGGATCGTCTTGACTGATCACGTGGCGGATCAGCACGACCAGACCCACGACCCCGAGGAGCGCCGGGGCGATGAACGCCACAACCGCTTCCACGACGGCGATGGACCCGCCGATGACGGCGATGCCGACCAGGCCGAGCACGGCGACGACAACACCGCCGGGGGTGCGCAGCAGGCGCATCATGGCGCCGGCAGGCTAGCCAAGCCCGATGACCGGGCGGGGCCACTCACCAGCCCTCCCGGCGCAGGAAGACCTCGAGGGTGAGCAGCGCCCACAGCGCGTGCCCGTGGTTCACCCGACCCTGCACGTGCTCGGACCAGAGGCGGTCGATCGTCTCGCCGCGGAGGTGGCCGCGCACCCGGGCCTCGGGCGAACCGAGAGTGGCATCGACGTACGGCTTGAGGTCGGAGCGGAACCACCGATCGAGCGGTATGCCGAACCCCTGCTTCCGGCGGTGCCGCAACTTGAAGGGCACGAGGTCGCGAACGGCGTGTTTGAGCACCCGCTTCTTGTTGGTCCCGCGTACCCGCAGCGCCACGGGCAGGCACAGGGCGTACTCGGCGAGCTCGTGGTCCAGGAAGGGCGCGCGTACCTCCAGCGCGTGGGCCATGCTCATCCGGTCGACCTTGGGCAGCAGGTCGTCGAGCAGGTACGTACGCAGGTTGACGAGCAGGAGCCGGTCGAGCAGCTCGGCCTCGCCGCCGCTGTCCCAGATGCGGCGATAGTCGTCGGTGCCCCACTCCGAGGGTGTCCGGGCGATCTCCCGCCGTCGCTCCATCGGGAAGAAGCTGACCCAGGACATGTACGCGTCGAACACATCCAGCTCGGTGCGGTCCATCAGGCGGCGCAGGCTCGCCACGCGGCTGCGGCGGATCCCCGCCGGGAGCAGGTTGACCGCCGTGCGGATCGAGCGCCGGACGGGCGCCGGAAGCTGCTGGTAACGGGTCAAGGCCATCGCCGCCGGGAACCGCTCGTAGCCGCCGAACAGCTCGTCGCCTCCGTCGCCGCACAGCGCGACGGTGACGGATTTCCGGGTGAGCTCGGCGAGGAGGTAGGTCGGTACCGCGCTCGAGTCGCCGAACGGTTGATCGTGGTGCCAGACCAGGCGTTCGACGAGGTCCACCGCGTGCGGCTGCACCACGAACTCGGTGTGATCGGTGCCGAACCGCTCGGCGATCGTCCGTGCGAACGGGCGCTCGTCGAAGCCCTCCTGGTCCTCGAAGCCGATCGTGAACGTGCGGACGGGCCGGGAGCTCGCCTCGGCCATGAGGCCGACGACGGCGCTCGAGTCGATGCCGCCGCTCAGGAAGGCGCCCAGTGGGACGTCCGAGATCAGCCGGCGGGCGACGGCGGCGCGCAGCCGCGCCCGCACCTCGGTGGCCGCCTCGTCGAGGGAGACGTCGAGCGGCCGGAGCCCGTCCTGGCCGGGGACCCTCGGCTCCCAGTAGCAGTCCAACCGGACCGTGCCCGTGTGATCGAAGGTCAGGACGTGGCCCGGCGGAACGCTCTGGATTTCGGCGAAGATCGTCCGCGGGCTCGGCACGTAGCCGAACGTCAGGTACGCCGGGATGGCCTCGTCGTCCAACCGCCGGGGCACCCACGGGTGGGTGAGCACCGCTTTGATCTCGCTGCCGAAGACGAGGCGGTCGCCGTGGTGCCAGTAGAAGAGCGGCTTCTTGCCGACGCGGTCACGTCCGAGGAGCAGGCGCTGACGGCGGTCGTCCCACACGGCGAAGGCGAACATCCCGTCCAGGCGCCGGGCGAGCTCCGGTGCCTCCATTGATTCGGCGAGGTGCGCGATGACTTCGGTGTCGGTGGACGTCGCCAGTCGGTGCCCGTCCCGCGCGAGCTGTTCGCGGAGGAAGGGAAAGTTGTAGATCTCCCCGTTGAGGACGACACCCACCTGTCCGGTCTCATCCGTGATCGGCGGGTCGCCGGTGACGAGGTCGATGATGGCCAGCCGCGTCTGGCCGATGACCCCGTGCTCCTTGGCGAAGGTGCCCCAGGAGTCCGGGCCCCGGTGGTCGAGCTCGCGAAGCTGGTGCTCGACGGCGTCGCGGCTGGCGGCGGACGCGGTGCACACCGCTCCGGCGATGCCGCACATCTAGATCTGCTGCCGCGACGGCGAATCCTGGCTCCGCTGGTCGAACCACGCCACGGTCTGGCGCAGACCCTCTTCGAAGCCCACGCAGGGCTGGTGGGCGAGGTCGCGGCGAGCCGCCGTGACATCGGCCCAGGTGTGCCGGACATCGCCGGGCCGGGGGTCGGTGTGCACCCAGGTCGGCTCGCGTTCGAGTATCCGCCCGAGGATGCCGAGCAGGTCAAGCAGCGAGTGGGCGCCGCCGCCGGCGATGTTGTACGCCTTTCCGGCGCACGCCGGGGCGGGCGCCGTCGCCGCGGCCAGGTTGGCCGCTACGACGTCGCTGACGAACGTGAAGTCCCGGCTCTGCCTGCCGTCGCCGTGGACGGTCGCGGCTTCCTTCGTCAACACCGCGTCGATGAACAGGGGGACGACGGCGGCGTAGGCCGAGTTCGGCCGCTGGCGCGGCCCGTACACGTTGAAGTAACGCAGCGCCACCGTCTCGAGGCCGTAGAGCGCGGTGAACACCCGGCAGTACCACTCACCGGCGAGCTTGGTGACGGCGTAGGGCGAACGCGGCAGCGTGGGTTGCGCCTCGGTGGTCGGCATCTCCTGGGCGCCCCCGTACACGCTGCTGGACGACGCGTAGACGACGCGACGTACGCCGGCGTGGCGGGCCGCTTCGAGCACGGTCAGCGTGCCGTGCGTGTTTGCCTGATCCGTCGACAGTGGGTGCTCGACGGACCGGAGCACGGCGCGGTGCGCGGCCTGGTGAAAGACGACGTCGACCCCCTCGATGGCGGCGCGAACGGTTCCGAGGTCAGAGACGTCGCCCTCGAAGAGCTGGGCACCCGGGGGGATGTTCTCCACATGACCGGCGGACAAGTCGTCGAGGACGCGAGTCTCGTGGCCCGCCGCCAACAAGGCGTCCGCCACGTGGGACCCGATGAAGCCGGCACCTCCGGTGACCAACGCGCGCATCCGCGGAGGTTAGACGACCGAGCGAGACCCTCCTGCGGGCGGCACGGCCCTGGCGCAGGGCAATAACGATTACCGCCCAACTCAGCCGTCCCGGCGCAGCGTCCGGACGAGAACAACGGCGCCAGCCACGGTGTAGCCCACGGCGATCGCAATACGCAGCCCGGAGGGTTTGCCCCCCGCCGCCTCGCCGGCGCCCAGCGCGACCGCGGCGAGCGCGACGAACGGCACCCCCAGTTGAAGGGCCGGCCGGAGCCAGTCCCGGGGGAGGAACGCCCACACGCCGACGAACATGACCGTCTCGCTCACGAGCGTGGCCATGGCCGCCCCGCGCGCACCGTGCCGAGGGATGAGGATGACATTGCCGGCGATGTTGACGGCCGCCGCGGTGGCTTGGACGGCGACGAGGTAGTGCAGCCGCTCGATGGCCTGGATGGCCAGGAACGCGGGCACGGCGAGATAGCGCAGGGCGACGAAGAAGCCGAGGATGCCGAGCAGCGGTGCCGTGCCGGCGAACTTCGGCCCGAAGATCACGGCGGTGATGGGTTCGGAGAAGAACGCGAACACGACGGCCATTAAGCCGGCCAGCATCGAGAAGACGGGTACCTGCTGCAGCGTCCGGTCGCGGATTTCGGTGTAGGTCACGGTCTCCCGGGCGGCGAGGTGGAACAGGCGCGGAAGCACGACCTCGGCGACGACCGTCGTCAGGATGAGCAGCACCGACGCCACCGCCACAGCGGGCGCGTACAGGCCGAGCTGGACGTGGTCCGACAGCACCGACAGGAGGAGCTGATCGGCCTGGAAGTACACCCAGTACAGGACGCCGGCCGCCCAGAACAGCCCGGTCGTGTACCGCGGCAGGTCGACGCCGGCGGATGTCCCTTTGGCCGACCGCCCGCACACGACGGCCGCCGCCAAGGCGACGGGCACCCCCGAGATGAGGATCGCAACGGCCACTCCCGTGACGCCGAGACCGGCGGCGACGCCGAGCGCCACCGCTGCGACGTACAGGGTCCGGCGGGCGATCCGCCACAGGGCGGCGCTGCGGTAGCGCCCGACGACACGCCAGATCGTCAGCGAGAGGTCCAGCCCGAGGTCGACCTGCAACGTGGCGCAGACGGCGGCGAGGGCGATCACCGTGGGCACGGCTTGGTTCGTGGGGCCGAGGAGCGCCACCACCACGACCACCACGAGCGCGGACAACACGATCCGGCGGCGGAGCGCCAACCGGTACAGCGACCGCATCGCATCGGGGCGCTGCGCCGACTCCTTGGACAGCGTCTGCGCCAGGCCTCCGTCCGCCAGCACGGCGGCGATCGTGCCCCAGGCGACCAGCGCCGCGTACTGCCCGTAGAGGAGGGGCCCCCAGTGCCGGGTCAGGAGCGCGGCCGCGCCGAAACCGGTGGCCGCGGCGATGAGGGCGGCGGTCCCCATCCAGACCGTGCCCACCACCGCCGAGGTCGCCAGGACGGGAGGGTACGGCTCAGCCTCTGTGGCTTCGTGCTCGAGGGGGTCGATGCCCGGGAGTCTGCACGTTCCGGTCGCGCCGGACCACACGTAGTGTGGGTCAGCGCAACACGAACGAGAGAACGGAGTGGTCGTTGGTTCTGGAAGAGAGGCCTGCGCACCGGTTCGCGGCCCGCATGCTGGTCAAGGTGCTCCGGCTCGGCGGCGACGAGCGGTACCGGGCCCTGGCCGAACGGCTCCACCGGGACGTCTACAAGGACGGGTTCGTCGTCGAGGGGATCCGGTACCACCCCGATCCCTGTAGCATCGGCCACACCAGCCAGGGCGGTGTGACGGGATCGTCCGCCGGGGACTACGCCCGGGAGCGCAGCCTCACCGACCTGCACGTCCTCGACATGTGCTGCGGCGTTGGGGTCGTTGGGCTGACCATGTGCGCCTATCTCCGCGGAGATGGCGAGCGGCGTATCCGGAAGATGTCGTTTGCCGACATCAACATCTACAACCTCAACTCGCTGGAAAAGACCCTAAGGCAGAACCCCAGCGACCTGTGGGGGAGCGTCGAGACCGAGGCGTTCCTAACCGACGGGCTGAAGGCTATCGAGCCGGCCCACCAGTTCGACCTCATCGTGTCGAACCCACCCCACTTCTACACCGAGTCGTTCACCGACTGGACGTTGCAGCCGAGCGTGCTGGGCGCCATGGACCCGGGTTGGAGCTTCCACCGCGAGTTCTATGCCGTCTGCCACGAGTACCTGAGCCCGCCGGGCGAGGTCTGGTTCCTGGAGAACCATCTCGCCGAACCCGAGCAAGCGCTCAAAGAGATCATCGAGGAGAGCCCGCAGATGGAGCT
>JBOGIC010000648.1:0-4963 GCA_050744985.1 Acidimicrobiales bacterium | reverse complement strand
GCTCCCGTAGTGCAGCGAGTGGGTGAGGATGTGGATCCGGGCGTCGGCCCACGGGACGAGCTCCCCGTCCATCCAGATCTTGTCCACCGTCGGGATCGGCATCGTTCAAACCCCCCACATCGTGTGGACGAAGAGATTAAGAGAATCGGCCCGGATCATCACGGTCACCGGCGCACGCGATCGGCGATGGCATCGGCGATGGCATCGCCGACCTCGGCGGTCGAGCCGGCCGGCAGCGGACCGGAGCACGCCTCGGCCATCCGGCCGGCTGCCTCCCGCTCGCCGAGGAAGTCCAGCATCATCGCCGCCGACCGGATCGCCGCGACCGGGTTGGCCCGGCCGGTGCCGGCGATGTCGGGCGCCGAGCCGTGCACCGGCTCGAACAACGACGGCCCGGTGCGGCTCGGGTTGAGGTTGGCCGACGCCGCCTGGCCGATGCCGCCCGTCACGGCGCCCGCCAGGTCGGTGAGGATGTCGCCGAAGAGGTTGTCGGTGACGATCACGTCGTAGCGAGCCGGGGACTCCACAAGGTGGATGCACGCCGCGTCCACGTGGTTGTAGCCCGTCGTGACATCCGGGTGCTCGGAGGCGACCTCGTCGAACGTGCGCTGCCAGAGGTCGCCGGCGAAGGCGAGCACGTTCGTCTTGTGCACCAGCGTCAGCTGCTTGCGAGGCCGCGTCTCGGCCAGCTCGAACGCATACCGCACACAGCGCTCGACGCCCGCCCGCGTGTTGACCGAGCCCTGGGTGGCGACCTCGTGCGGCGTGCCCTTCCGCAAGAAGCCGCCCTCCCCCGCGTACACCCCCTCGGTGTTCTCCCGGACGACCACGAAGTCGAGCCCGTGGCCCGAGAAGGGCCGGAGGTTGACGTACAGGTCGAGCTCGAAGCGCATGCGGAGCAGCAGGCCCCGCTCGATCAGCCCGGGCGGCAGGCCCGGCGTGCCGACGGCGCCGAGGAGGATGGCGTCGAGGCCGCGCAGCTCGTCGAGCACGGCGTCGGGCAGCACGTCGCCCGTGCGAAGGTACCGGCCACCGCCGAGGTCGTAGTCGACAGTGTCGAGGTCGACACCCGTGGCGCGCGCGACCTTGAGGGCCTCGGCCACGACGTCCGGGCCGATCCCGTCACCACCGATCACGCCGATCCTGTGTCCCACTCGCCTCTTCTCGTTCGTCGGTGCAAAAAAGAAACCGCCCACCGGGGTGGACGGTCGTGGGCACGTGCACGAAGCGCTTTCCCCGATCGGCCTGCTGGCCAGGGAACGCTACGGCACGTGCTACGGAATTACGATGAGGCCGAAGGGCTTCATGAGCGACTCCAGTGTCCGTGACCGGCGGCAGGGTCGTCAACCCGATTGCACCCACACCGAAAGAGCACTGCTTCATGGCTGATCAGGAAACCCGCCTGTCCCGCGCTGCCTACGACCGGCTCCAAGAGGAGCTGGACGATCTGACGACGCGGGGCCGGGTCGAGATCTCCGGCATCATCGAGCGGGCCCGCGAGCTCGGAGACCTGTCCGAGAACGCCGACTACCACGCCGCGAAGGACGACCAGGGCCGCATGGAGGGCCGGATCCGCCAGCTCCAGGCGATCCTCGAGAAGGCGGTGGTGCTGGAGGACGAGGCGGCCGGCGAGGCCGGCACGGTGGCGACGGGTTCGGTCGTGACGCTGCGCTATGACGGTGACGACGACACCGAGCGGTACCTCATCGGCTCCATCGAAGAGCGCCACGAGGACCTCTCGGTCATCTCGCCCGCCTCGCCCCTCGGCCAGGCCCTGCTGGGCAAGCGCCGCGGCGAGACGGTCGCCTACGAAGCCCCGAGCGGCACCCTCCGGGTCGAGATCGTCGCCGTCGGCTGAAACCCCGATCGTTCTTGTAAGCCTCAGCCACCGGATCGGTGGCTGAGGCTTACGAGAACGCCTCGGTGATCTCGCGGGCCGCCGCCACGACGGCGGCGGCGTAGCGGCGGCCGGGCCGGCGGGTCGTGCGCTCGACGGGGCCGGACACCGAGACCGCCGCCACGAGGCGGCCGCCGTCGTACACCGGCGCGCTCACCGACGCCACCCCACGCTGGCGCTCCTCCACGCTCTCGGCCCAGCCGTCACCGGCCTGCGTGGCCCGAACGCCGTCACCGGCCTGCGTGGCCCGAACGCCGTCACGGGCGTCGCCGCGCAGGACCTTGCCAGCCGAGCCGCGGTCGAGCGGCAACCGTGAGCCGACGGGGACGATCGTGCGCAGCCCGTGGGGCGATTCCAGCGCCGACACGCACAACCGCTGGTCACCGCGCCGGACGTAGAGCTGCACGCTTTCCCCCGTCGCGTCACGTAGGCGCTCCATGGCGGGCCGGGCCACGACCGGCAGGGACAGCGCAGCCAGGCGGCCACCGAGGCGGAACCGGCCATCGCCGTCGCGCTCGACGAACCGATGGGCCTCCAACGCCGTCGCCAGCCGGTGGGCCGTCGGGCGGGACAGGCCGGTCACGTCGACCAGGCCGGCCAGCGCCAACGGACCGGCCTCCAGCGCGTCGAGCACGGCGACCGCCTTGTCGAGCACGCCGACGCCGCTTACACTGTCCACATGGCGAGCATATCGTCTCAACATATGAGACAACAACCGTGCTGACGGGAACGACACTGAGCGACAAGCTCTGGGACCGGCACGTGGTGCGCTCGGCCGAGGGCGAGCCCGACCTGCTCTACATCGACCTCCACCTCATCCACGAGGTCACGACGCCGCAGGCCTTCGACGGCCTGCGCCTCGCGGGCCGGAGGGTGCGCCGCCCCGACCTCACGCTGGCGACGATGGACCACAACACGCCGACGCTCTACGCCGACCCCGACGAGCCGATCGCCGACCCGATCTCGGCTCGCCAGATCCAGGAGTTGCGCGAGAACTGCAAGGAGTTCGGCGTCCGCCTCTACCCGATGGGCCACCTCCGCCAGGGGATCGTGCACATCATCGGGCCCGAGCTCGGACTGACCCAGCCCGGCATGACGATCGTGTGCGGCGACAGCCACACGTCCACCCATGGCGCCTTCGGCGCGCTGGCCTTCGGCATCGGCACCAGTGAGGTGGAGCACGTCCTCGCCACCCAGACCCTGCCCCAGCGGCGGCCGGGCACGATGGCCATCACCGTCGACGGTGACCTCCCGGCCGGCGTCACCGCCAAGGACGTCATCCTCGGCATCATCGGGCGCATCGGCACCGGCGGCGGTGTCGGCCACACCGTCGAGTACCGCGGCTCGGCCATCCGGGGCCTGTCCATGGAGGGCCGCATGACGATCTGCAACATGTCCGTCGAAGGGGGTGCCCGCGCCGGGATGGTGGCGCCCGATGACACGACGTTCGCCTATATCGAAGGCCGGCCCCACGCCCCCAAGGGCGCGTCGTGGGAGCGGGCCCTCGACGACTGGCGGTCCCTCCGCACCGACGACGGCGCCGCGTTCGACCGCGAGATCGAGATCGACGCCGCCGGCCTGCGGCCGTACGTGTCGTGGGGCACCAACCCGTCGCAGGTGGTGCCGATCGACGGCGCGGTGCCCGATCCCGACGCCCTCGACCAGCCCTCGCACGCCGGCGCCGCCCGGCGGGCACTGGCGTACATGGGCCTCACGGCCGGCACACCGATCCGCGAGATCCCCGTGGACACAGTGTTCATCGGGTCGTGCACGAACTCCCGGCTCGAAGACCTCCGGGCCGCGGCCGAGGTACTCGCCGGGCGGCGGGTGCGGCCCGGCCTGCGCGCCATGGTCGTCCCCGGGTCCATGCAGGTGAAGGCGGACGCCGAGGCGGAGGGGATCGACCGCGTATTCACCGCGGCCGGCTTCGAGTGGCGGGCCGCCGGGTGCTCGATGTGCCTGGGCATGAACCCCGACACCCTGTCGCCCGGCGAACGGTGCGCGTCCACGTCGAACCGCAACTTCGAGGGCCGCCAGGGGCGCGGCGGCCGGACCCATCTCGTGTCGCCGGCGGTCGCCGCCGCCACCGCCGTCGCCGGCCGCTTCGCCACCCCCGAGGAGCTGTGATGGAACCCGTCCGCAGGGTGACCGGCACGGCGGCGCCCCTCGACCGCTCCGACGTCGACACCGACCAGATCATCCCGAGCGAGTGGCTCAAGCGGGTCGAGCGCACCGGCTTCGGCGAGGGCCTGTTCTCCGACTGGCGCGCCGACGCCGCATTCGTCCTCAACCAGCCCGAGTACGCCGGGGCGTCGATCCTCGTCACCGGCCCCAACTTCGGCACCGGATCGTCACGCGAGCACGCCGTGTGGGCGCTGATGGACTGGGGCTTTCAGGCCGTGATCTCGCCGCGGTTCGCCGACATCTTCCGGAGCAACTGCACCAAGGCGGGGTTGCTGCCGGTGGAGGTCGAGGAGGCCGTCGGCCAAGACCTGCTCCGGGCGGTTCTGGCCGATCCCGAGGTCGTCATCGAGATCGACGTGGCGACACGGCGCATCGCCGCGCCGGCCCTCGGCCTCGCGGCGGAGTTCCCGCTCGACGATCACACGCAGTGGCGATTTCTGGAAGGCCTCGACGACATCGCCATCACCTTGCGCCACGAGGCCGCCATCGCCGCCTACGAGTCGTCGCGTGCGGCGTGGTTGCCGCTCACCACGGGCTGATCAGCGGCGGCGGCGGTCGTCCGGCCCGGCGGCGCGACGGCGGATCATGTCGCCTTCGGGCCCCTCGTCGGGGCCCCAGTCGAGCAAGGGCCCCTCGACCGGCGTCAACGTTTCGCCGTTCGGCAGGTCCGCCGGGCGCCGGGCGGGCGGGGCGGCCCGCTCGGCCACCTTCTGCTCGGTCTCCTGCCGAGCCCGTTCGAGCCGGGCGGCGTCCTGGCGGGCCCGATCCCGCTCCGCCGCGGCCTGGGCCCCGGCGTCCTGGCGGGCCTGTTCCAGCCGGGCCGCCTCCTGCCCGGCGCGCGCCATCTCGGCCGCCGCCTGCTCCTCGGCCGCCTGGCGCGCC
>JBOGIC010000647.1:0-5008 GCA_050744985.1 Acidimicrobiales bacterium | reverse complement strand
GCCGTGCGCCACGGGGGCGTGAAGTTCAACATCGTCGACACGCCGGGCCACGCCGACTTCGGCGGCGAGGTCGAGCGGGCGCTCACCATGGTCGACGGCGTGCTGCTGCTCGTCGACGCGTCGGACGGTCCGCAGCCGCAGACCCGGTTCGTGCTGCGCAAGACCCTCGAGGCCGGCCTGCCGGTGATCCTCGTGCTCAACAAGGTCGACCGGCCCGACGCCCGCATCCCCGAGGTGATCGACGAGGTCTACGAGCTGTTCCTCGACCTCGACGCCGATCACCACCAGATCGAGTTCCCGATCGTGTACTGCAACGCGCGGGCGGGCGTGGCGTCGACGGACCCGCACGACCCGGGCCGCGACCTGCAGCCGCTGTTCGACCTGCTCGTGTCGCACATCCCGGCGCCGGAGTACGAGGACGGCCATCCCCTCCAGGCCCTCGTCACCAACCTCGACCGCTCGCCGTACCTCGGCCGCCTGGCCCTGTGCCGGGTGCGCAACGGCACGATCAAGCGGAGCCAGGCGGTGGCCTGGTGCCGCGCCGACGGGAGCGTCGAGCGGGTGAAGGTCAACGAGCTGTACGTCACCGAGGGCCTCGACCGCGTGGCCGCCGACGAGGCCGGGCCCGGGGAGATCATCGCCGTCGCCGGGCTGGCCGACGTCACCATCGGCGAGACGCTGGCCGACGCCGACGACCCGCGTCCGTTGCCGTTCATCGCCGTCGACGAGCCGAGCATGTCGATGACCGTCGGCGTGAACACGTCGCCGCTGGCGGGGCGGGAGGGCAGCAAGCTGACGGCCCGCCAGCTCAAGACCCGCCTCGACGCCGAGCTGGTGGGCAACGTGTCGATCCGCGTCCTCCCGACCGAACGCCCCGACACGTGGGAGGTGCAGGGCCGGGGCGAGCTGCAGCTCGCCGTGCTCGTGGAGACCATGCGGCGGGAGGGCTTCGAGCTGACCGTCGGCAAGCCCCAGGTCGTCACGCGGGAGATCGACGGCCGCGTGCACGAGCCGATCGAGCGGCTGGCCATCCACGTCCCGGAGACGCACATGGGCACCGTCACCCAGCTGATGGCCGCCCGCAAGGGACGGTTGCAGCACCTCGTCACCCATTCCGCGGGGTGGGTCGCCATGGAGTACCTCGTGCCCGCCCGCGGGCTGATCGGGTTCCGTAGCGAGTTCCTCACCGACACCCGCGGCACGGGCATCCTCCACCACGTCTTCGAGGGGTACGAGCCCTGGCAGGGCGAGCTGCGCACCCGGTCGAGCGGGAGCATCGTCGCCGACCGCCGCGGCCTGTCGACGACGTTTGCGCTGCTCAACCTCCAGGACCGCGGGGAGCTGGTGATCGGCCCCGGCGTCGAGGTCTACGAGGGCATGATCATCGGCGAGAGCTCCCGCGGCGACGACATGGACGTCAACCCGGCCAAGGAGAAGAAGCTCACCAACATGCGCTCCTCCACCGCCGACGAGCTGGTGCGGCTGGCGCCGCCGCGATCGCTGTCGCTGGAGCAGGCGCTCGAGTTCATCACCGAGGACGAGTGCGTCGAGGTCACGCCCTCGTCCGTGCGCCTCCGCAAGCTCGTGTTGCCGTCCGCGGCGCGGGCCCGCACCCGCAAACGGCTGATGCCCGCACCGGCGTAGGGCGACCGACGCCCCTTGGCCGGCCCGGAGCGCTTGACAGCGTTTCAACAACGGTCCACTATCGGGGTGCCGTAGATCGCTTTCGAGCCGGCGGAGGCGGCGGGGGTAGGGGGAGGAGGTTCGCCCCGGCGGGCGCCATCGTGAGGGCATCTGCGTCTTGGCGCGCGCGGGCCATCGAAGCGCGTTGAAGTCGCCGCCTCTTACCGCTGCATCCGCTGCGCTGGCACGCGACACCGCGCGCCGGCTCACGCTGTTGGTACTCGCCTACCGTTCGGTCGGCACGGCGATCTCCGCTACCGGCATCGCGGTTTCCGGGACACTGTCCGCGCCGAAGCTCTCGGCGCTGCTGGTGGTGACAACGGCCCTCCTCGTCGGTCACGCTCTCCTCGCCCGCCACTGGCACGTCCGCGGCTGGCCCGACGTGCAGGCGCGGCACGTCGTCGTCGACGTTGCGATTGCCATCGTCCTGAACCTGTTCGCCTCCGCCCTCATGCCGGAGGGCTCACTGTTCTTCGACTACCGCAACCCGTTCTCGGTCTACGCTGTCGGGACGTTGGCGCTGTGGACCGGCCTCGCCGGTCCAACGGTGGGTGCGGGGCTCATGGCGATGTTCGTCGGACCCCTCCAGCTGGCGATGGCCGGAGTGAACGGGATCCCCTTTGGCTCCATCAACCGAGCCAAGTTCGCGACGAGAAGCCTGTGGTTGGTGACCGCCTTTACCACTACGTGGCTGCTCGTCACCGCCCTGCGCCGCGGCGCCGAGGCGTTGGCGTATCGAAGCGAGCAAGCCGGCCGGCAGGCCCAGCGGACGGCGATGCTGTGCGACCTCCACGACGGCGTCTTGCAGACCTTCGCCGGCGTGATCCGTCGCTGCACCATCCCGGCTCGGAATGCAAGCGCGGCGATCAAGGAGATTCACGACGAAGTACGGACGCGCGCCGCGACGGTGCGGGAAATTCTGGGACGCGACCACCGACAGTCAGGGGCTCTCATCGCGGAGCTCGAACGGCTCGTGACCGAGCTCGACGCACGGGCCCCATTCGACGTTCGCCTCGTCGATGCGGGCACCCCGCCGGCGCTCCCACCCCGAATCACCGAGGCTCTCGTCGCCGCTGTGGGCGAAGCCCTGAGGAACGCCGAACTGCACGCCCGACCGACCCGGGTGTCGGTGGCGGTGGAGCGCGTGGGCGAGGAGGTCCGCGTCGTGGTCCACGACGATGGCGCCGGCTTCTCCCCGTCCGAGGTCGCACCCCAACGCCGTGGCGTCGGCGGATCGATCCAGGGCCGGCTGGCGGCCATCGGCGGAAGTAGCCACCTTGCGACAGCGCCCGGACAGGGGACGACCTGGGACCTGCGCGCGCCGTTCAACCGGTCAGAAGGCGACGGTTTGGTGTCAAGGGCGTTGCTCTCGCTGATCGTCGTCGCACTGGCGTACCGGTTGCTCGGCCTCCTCATCTCCGCGACGGGCTTGGTGGGCTCGTCCAGCTTCGGTCCCATCACGCTGAACCGCCTGCTCACGGTGATGTTCGCGGTGGCCCTCGCGCACGTCGGGTTGATCCTCGGGACGACCCGGTGGGGCGCACCCGACGTCGGCCCCCGGCTCTTCCTCCTCGATATCGGCCTCGCCGTCGCGCTCAACGTCTGGGCGGCCGCTGCGGTCCCCGACGGCACGATCTTCCTCGACTACCGCGACCCCTTCACGCTGTACGCGCAAGGCACCGTCGCCCTCTGGGCGGGCATGCGGGGGACTCGTCTCGGGCTCGGGCTGCTGATCGCGTTCGCCCTTCCGATGCAGCTGGTGATGGGCATCGCCAACGGGATCCCACTGGCATCTGTCGATGTCGCGAAGCTTGTCTCGCGCGGCCTGTGGTTCATCCCCGCCTTCGGCCTCGGCGTCCTTGTCAGAGCGGTCGCCCAGCGCGGTGGCGTGCTGCTGGCGCAGGCGCGACTGCGCGCCGGAGTGGAGGCGGAGCGAGCGGAGAACCTGCATGCGCTGTACGCCGGTGTGCTCGACACACTCGAGGGCATCGAACGGCTGTGTGCTGGGGCCGGCCCAGAGCCTGCCTCGACACTTCGCGCAATCGCCGGCGAGGCCCGGCATCGAGAGGCGCAGTTGCGGTCCCACCTGATCGATGGCGGCGCCTCTACGACGGCGCTGTCGTCGCGCTTGGCGCTGATCGTCGCCGATGCCGAGCGACGCGGTGTCGCCGGCGCCGAGCTCGTCCAGCTGGGACCGGACGCGCCGCTCCACATCGACGCGATCGAGGTGGTCGTCGGCATCGTCGAGAGCGTGGTCGGCCGCAGCGCCCGCCACATTCGGCCCGCCGCCGAGCCGCGGCTGAATCTCCTGACCGAGTCGGTCGCCGGATCGCTGCGGCTCGTCCTACGCACCGCCGACCGGGCGTTGGTCGACGACCAGCCCTACGCCGCCTACGAGGCAGAGCTGGCGCGGGTCGGCGGACGGTTGAATGTGACGACGACTGCCGAGAGCGGTGTAGCGATCGAGATCCTCGTGCCGAGCGCGCGAGAAGTTGCCGCGACCGGGGAATCTTCCCCTGTTGCGAACCACGTCGACCAGGAAAGCTCACGGTTGTGAACGTGATCCGCGTGTTTGTCATCGACGACGACCACTTCTTCCGGGCCGGCCTCGTCGGCGAGCTCGAGGCGATGGCCGGGCTTGAGGTGGTCGGCTCGGCGGGGACCCTTTCCGAAGGGCTTGCCCACGAAGAGCCCTTCGACGTGCTCTTGCTCGATCTCGGGCTGCCCGGAAGTTGCCGCCGAACGGCGACGGCAGACGCGCTGGAGCGGTGGCCGCAAACCCATGTGCTCGTCATCACCGGGTATGCATCAGGGCCGGACGTCGTCCAGGCGTTCGCGGAGGGCGCGCGTGGTTATGTGACCAAGAGCATCCGGCCCCGTGACCTCCGTGACGCCATCGAGACGGTTTCCGCCGGCCGCTCGTACTGCACCCCGACCCTCGCCGGGCACCTGCTCAACGCCGGCCTGAGGGTGAGCCCCGCCGAGCGGGCCGTGCTGCGCTACGTCGCCGAGGGTCTCGCCGACAAGCAGGTCGCCGCCAGCCTCGGCATCTCGGAGAAGGCGGTGGAGAACCGGCTGGCCAGTGTCCGGCTCAAGGCCGGGCTCCTCGACCGGTCACGGTCGAGCATCACTCGCTTCGCCATGGAGGCCGACGCGTTCTGCCAGATGGGCCCGGAGGAACACCTGGACGACGACAAGCGTCGCCGGCGCGTGCACCGACTGGTGACCGGCCGGACGCCACGTCGTGACGCAGAGCCGTCCGACGGCTTCGGGTCGTCGACGGAGAACGGGTTGAGCAGGTCCCAATAGCGGGGGGGGTCAAGGG
>JBOGIC010000646.1:0-7776 GCA_050744985.1 Acidimicrobiales bacterium | reverse complement strand
CCCTGACGGGCCGGCCGGCGTTCCCGCCGTGCGGGCGGGATGGGACCGCGGCGTGCGCTGCCTCTGCGGCGACGGGCCGCTGATGCTGGTCATGTTCGGCCTCGGCGGCGGCGTCGTACCAATGGGCGTGCTCACGGTCGTGATGGTGGCGGAGCGCTCGCCCCGGCTGGGCCGGCACGTGGCCACGGCGGCGGGCGTGGGGCTGCTCGTTGGTGCCGCCCTCGTCGCGCTCAACCCGGCCTGGTTCCCAACGTTGTTCGACCGCGAAGCAGCCCACTGACCCGACAAAGGAGACCTCATGACCCACCTCCATACCCTGCACGACGCCGGCGGGCAGAGCCCGTGGCTCGACAACCTCCGGCGGGCGGCGCTGCTGTCCGGCGAGCTCGAACAACTGGTCGCGGCCGGCATCCGGGGCGTCACGTCCAACCCGACGATTTTCCAGCGGTCCGTCCTCGGCGGGCCCGATTACGACGACCAGTTACGGGAGCTGTTGCGGCAGGGACGGTCGGTGGAGGAGGCGTATTGGGACATGGCCATCGCCGACGTGGTCGCCGCCCTCGACGTGCTGGCGCCGCTGCACCGGCGCAGCGGCGGTCGTGACGGGTTCGTGTCGATCGAGGTGCCGGGGGCGGTGGCGCACGACGCACGAGCCACCGTGGCGTCCGCCCGCTGGCTGCACGACCGGATCCGTCGCCCGAACCTGTTGGTCAAAATCCCCGCCACCGATGCAGGTGTCGAGGCGATCGCCCAACTGACCGCCGAGGGGCGCAGCATCAACGTCACCCTCATCTTCGGGCTCGACCGGTACGCCGAGGTCGTCGAGGCCTACCTATCCGGGCTCGAAGCCCTGGCCGACGAAGACGCCTCGGGCGTGCGCAGCGTGGCCTCGTTCTTCCTGAGCCGCGTCGACACCGCGATCGACGCCCGGCTCGACGAGCTCGGCACTCCGGCTGCATTCCGGCTGCGGGGCCGCGCCGCCCTGGCCCAGGCCGAGCTGGCCTACGAGCACTTCCGCAACCGCTTTTCCGGCCGCCGCTGGCAGCGGCTGGCGGCACGCGGCGCTCACGTGCAGAGGCCGCTGTGGGCGTCGACCTCGACCAAGAACCCGGAGTACTCCGACCTGCTGTACGTCACGGGCCTGATCGGGGCCGACACCGTGAACACGATGACCGAGGCGACCATCGCCGCCTTCCTCGACCACGGCACGGTGGCGCCGGCGCTGGGCGCGGGTGCCGACCAAGCGCGCCAGACGCTGGCCGCTCTGGGGGTCCTCGGCATCGATCTGGCCCCCGTGTTGCAGGCGCTCGAGGGCCACGGCGTGCACCTCTTCGTCGACGCCTTCGACGAGGTGCTGCACGCCATCGCTCGCAAGGCGGGCGAGATGGCCGAGGCGGCGTGATGCGGACGTTCGTCATCATCGGAGCCGGCCTGGCCGGCACCAGGGCGGCCGAGACGCTGCGTCGCGAAGGCTTCGACGGACGGGTGCTGCTGATCGGCGAGGAGCCGGACGCGCCCTATGACCGACCACCCCTCTCCAAGGGCTACCTCACGGGCCCCGTCGGGACCGCGCCGTACCTCAACCACGTCGAGTTCTACGCCGCCGACGGCATCGACCTGCGGACTGGAACGCGGGTCACCGGGCTCGACGCAAGGAGCAACACCGTGTCACTGGACAGCGGCGAGCGGATCGTCTTCGACCGCCTGCTCGTGGCCACCGGGGCATCGGCTCGCACCCTGGCGGTGCCCGGCGCCGACCTCGCCGGCGTCCGGTACCTGCGGACGTTGGCGGACGCGCGACGGCTACGCCATGACCTGGCCGCCGGAGGGCGGATGGTTGTCGTGGGAGGCGGCTGGATCGGCACCGAGATCGCCGCCGCCGCCCGTCAGCGCGGGCTCGATGTGACCCTCGTACACCGGGGCGCGATGCCGCTCGCGAAGGCATTGGGCCCCGAGGTCGCCGCGGTCTACCGCGACATCCATCTCGAGCAGGGGGTACACCTCGTGTCGGGCGACGTCGCCGAGGTGCTCGGTGGCGCCGCCGTCGAGGCCGTGCGCCTGGCCGACGGCCGGACGTTGGACGCCAACGTCGTCGTCGCCGGGATCGGCGCCCGGCCTCGCACCGAGCTGGCGCAGGTTGCCGGTCTGGCCGTCGACGACGGCGTCGTTGCGGACGAGCGCCTCCGCACGAGCGCCCCGGGCATCTTCGCCGCCGGTGACGTGGCCCAGGCCTGGCACCCGAGGTACGGCACCTCGTTGAGGGTGGAGCACTGGGCCAACGCCCTCAATCAGGGCGTCGTGGCCGCCACCAACATGCTCGGGCGGTCGGCGGTCTACGAGCGGGTGCCGTACCTCTACTCCGATCAATACGACCTGGAAATGGAGTACTCGGGGTACGCGCCCCGTTGGGACCGGGTGGTGTTCCGGGGCGACCCACGGGAGCGCAAGTTCATCGCCTTCTGGCTGGACGGGCCCCGGGTGGTCGCGGGCATGAACGTCAACGTCTGGGACGTTGTGGCCGACATCCAGCACCTGGTCCGCAGGCGACGGCGCGTGAACCCCGAGCGTCTGGCCGACGTCAGCGTGCCCCTCGACCAGGTGGAGCAGCAGCCGTGAGACGAGTGCCCCGAGTCGACGCGCCCCTGCCGCTGTGGCTGCCGCTCGCCGGCCGGGGAGCGACGGCCCAGGCCGTGGGGGCCAAGGCGGCCGCCCTGGACCGGCTAGTCGGCCATGGCATCCCCGTGCCGCGGGCGGCGGCGCTTACTACCGAGGCGTACGTCCGATTCGTCGAGACCGCGGGCCTTGTGCCCGCCGGATCGGAAGCAGACGACCTCACGGCGGCGTTCCTCAGCGCACCACTTCCGGACGCCGTGCGGGAGGCAATCCACTCGGCGTTCGCCTATGCCTCGGTCGAAGGAGCCGTGGCCGTACGGTCGTCGGCCACCGCCGAGGACCTGCCGACGGCCTCGTTTGCGGGGCAGTACCGGAGCGTGCTCGGTGTCGACGAGGAATCCCTCGAGGAGGCGGTGCGGTGCTGCTGGGCGTCGCTGTGGTCGCCGGCGGCGCGTGCGTATCGCGGCGCGCAACATGTGGGCTCCGAGGTGGCGATGGGCGTCGTGGTGCAGGCCATGGTGGACGCCGAACACAGTGGCGTGGTCTTCACCGCCGATCCAACGTCGGCCGACCCCCGTCGGATGCGAGTCGAGGTGGTGGAGGGGCTCGGCGAGGGCCTCGTCTCCGGAGCGGTCACACCGGAAGTCTTCGGCTTTGAACGGCCTGCGTGGCCTGAACGCCGTCGCCGGCCTGCGTGGCCTGAACGCCGTCACTGGCGTTATCCCGCCGTGGTCGAGCCGGGTGCCCCGCCGTTCCTCTCCCTGTTGGGTCGGCTGGCGCTCGAGATTGAGCGCCGCGAGGGTGGTCCGCAGGACATCGAGTGGAGCGTGAAGGCGGGCCGGGTGTACATCCTCCAGGCCCGACCCATCACCTCCCTGGCCCCCCGCCCCGGCGACGGTTTCGACACGCCGGCCATCCCCGGGGCTACGTTCACGCCCGCCGGGGTTGCCGAGATGCTCCCTGGCGTGCTTCCACCGCTGCTTTGGACGTGCAACGCGCCGATGCTGGAGGACGCGTTCGTCTCGCTGTTCCGGCGCCTGCGCATCCGCCTCGACGGGCCGGGGCAGCCGATGGTCGGCCGCTTCCGTGGACGAGCGGCGCTGAACCTCACGTTGCTCAAGGCGGCGGCCCAGCAGATGCCGCGCGGGTCGGCGGCCGAGGTCGAGCGTCAGTACCTCGGTCGCGTGGTGAGCGGGGAAGGGGACGAGGGGAAGACCACCGTCCGCCAGCGCCTCCGGCGTGCCCGTTCGGCGTTCATGGCGCTGCGGCTGCAGCGGCGGCTGCCCCTCGACGCCGAAGTGTTCCTGGAGGCCGTCGACGTCGCGCTGGATCTCCAACCCGATCTCACCGGCGCAACGATCCCGGCCCTCGTGGCCTATCGCCGCCGGCTGCGGGAGCTCGCGAACCGGGGGATGCGTGTCGAGATCGGCGTGGCCGCCTCCGCGGCGGCCAACTACCGGGGCCTGGAGGTTGTGCTCGAGCGCTGGCTCAGCCCGGACGAGGCTCCGCTCGCCGCCCAGCGCCTCACGTCCGGCAGCGCCCGCGAGCAGGCGGGCGGCTGCGGCGTCGTCCTGGGGCTGTGGGATGTGCACTGCGAGCACTGTCAGGACCCGGACGTGGCGAGGGCGGTCTACGAGGGACCGGTCGAAGGGATCCCGGCGCGCCTACGGGCGGCCGGTCCGCCCGGAGTGGCGTTCCTGCAGACCGTCGAGGATGGGCTGCGGCGCGCCGGCTGCGCGGCTGTCTACGCGGGTGCGGCTTGGGAGGAGGACCCCGGGTCGTTATGGTCGTTGCTGCGCCAGTGCCGGGGTGCGGACGACAGCCCGACCGTGGTGACCGCCAAGGCCGCCAGCAGCGCCGAGGCGTACCGGCGCGAGCTCGAGCACCGGCTCTGCCGCAGCTGGAAGTGGCGGACGACGCGAGTGCTCACCGGCCAGATCGTCGACGTGCGTCGCCGGCTGTTCCGCCGGACGATCGCCGACACGGGAACCTTCCTGTCGGTCAGGGAACGGGTGAAGTCGGCCATCCTGCGGCTGGGGGGCGAGGATCGGCGAGTCGTCCGGGAGTTGACCCGCCGACTGGTCGCCGTGGGAACCCTTCACGCCGAGGGCGACGAGTGGTTCCTCGCCGACGGCGAGCTCGAATCGCTCGCGTTGGGCAAAGGGGGCCCACGGCGGGAGACCCTCGAGCGGCGACGGGCGGCCTCGGAGGAGGCGCGGCAGGCGCCGCCGCTTCCGGAGCTGGTGACCGAGCTCTCGCTCCTGGAGGTGGAGCCGCCATCGTCGACGGGGGCCGCCGTCCTCCAGGGTTGGGCCACGTCTCCCGGCCGTGTGACCGGACGCGCCCTGGTCGTTGGCGGCGTCGCGGAGGCCCGCAACGTCACCCGCGCCGACATCCTCGTCGGCCACTCGACCGATCCCTCGTGGACGCCCCTGATCCTGACCGCCGCCGGGATCGTCATGGAGCAGGGAGGCCCGCTCTCCCACGCCGCCATCGTGGCTCGCGAGTTCGGGGTGCCGGCCGTGCTCAACCTCAGGGGGGCGACAACCCGAATCCGCACGGGGATGCTCATCACCGTCGACGGAACGAAGGGGACCGTCGAGGTCGTCCAAGAGGGCGTGGGGGAGGCGGCGTGATCCCGTGGAAGGCCCGCGCCCTGGGCTGGACCGATGACATCGAGCAGGACCTCGGCGGCGGAGAATCCATGTCGGTGTTCGTCCCATCGATCATGGGGGTGGGCATTCTGGCGTCCCTCGCCATCCTGATCGTCGACGCCCTCCGTGTCGTGAATCCCCGCAACCGTGCCGGGCGCCGCCGTCTGCTCGTCCGCCGGCGGGCCGTACGCCTGGTCGCTCCCGCGGCCGCCGCCATCGGGGCCCCGGCGCCGCCGCCCCCGTCCATGCGCCGTCGGATGCGCAGCCGGCGCACCTACGCAATCCTGTTCGTCGTCGCGACGGCCACGTCGCTCTACGTCGCCATCGGTTCGACGGCCAATTACCTGAGGCCCGGCGGCTATCTCGAGGGGGTGCTGTGGATGCAGCTGCTCGCCTCGGCCGGCTCCGCGCTGTTCCTGGGCATCGGCGTCGTCGCCCTCGCCCTCGCCGTGCGCTATCCGCGGGGACCGCGATGGGCCCGGGCCATCGTCGACCACACCCCGCTGGGAGTGCTCGAGAGGTGAAGGTGCGGGCGCCGGCCGGTGTGCGCACGGGCACGGTCGTCGTCGATTTCTGCCTCCCGCGGGCCGGCGGCGGGACGGCGTGCCTCCGGGACTTCGTCGCCGGCGGCGCCGTGCTGGTCTGGTTCTACCGCGGCCACTGGTGAACGCACTGCCGCACGGGGCTCGCGCAGTTGCGCGACGAGCACGAGGCGCTGGGGCGGGCGGGGGTGCGGGTGGTCGCCATCTCGCCCGACCCGCCGGCCCAGTCGTTGCGCATGGCCGAGGAGCTGGGGTGTTCGTTCGGGCTGCTGTCCGACCGCGACCACAGAGTGGCCCAGGCCTTCGGCGTGGGCCACGACGGCGACCTGGTCCCCGCGGCGTTCCTGCTCGACGGCCGCGGTCGAGTGCGGTGGTCCTTCGTCGGCCGGGATGCGACCGACCAGCCGTCACCGAAGGCGGCGCTCGCCGCGCTCAGGGAGCCCGCCCCGTTGGCCATACCCGGGCCCTCCCGACTCCTGACGCCGGCGGTGCTCGGCGTGGCCACCGGCATCTTCGTCGCCCTCGGCTGCTTGGCGGCCATGGCCAACGAGGACCTGCTGGCCTGGGATGCACCAGTGCGCGATGCGATCCGCGAGATTCACAGCGGCTGGTACACGTCGTCACTCGATGTGACCAACCGGCTGGGGTCCCGCTGGCTGATCGCCGTGCTGACCGTCCCGATGGTCGTCGTGGCGTGGCCGCGTTGCCGGCAGCTGGCGGTCGTGCTTGCCGTCGCCCTGCCCGCCGGGCTCGTCCTCGAGCTGGTGCTCAAAGCGGTCGTCGACCGGCCGCGCCCGGCGCTCGCGGCCGGCTTCGGCAGTTCGTTCCCGAGCGGCCACGTGCTCGCCGCCGTGGCGTTTTGGGGGTTGGTCCCCCCGTGGGTCTTTCTCGTCAGTCGGCGCCGCTGGATGTGGGTCGTGTCGGCGGCGGTGGCCGGTGTGATCGTGGTCACCGTGGGCCTGAGCCGCATCTACGTTGGCGCCCACTGGCCGTCGGACGTCGTAGGCGGCTACCTGTGCGGGGCGGTGTTCCTCGTGGCCGCCGAATGGGCGGTACGACGGCGTTCGCGTGTACTGCGCTGCGATCTCTGCGACCTGCATCCCCTGCGAACGCGGCATTAGCAATGCTTATCTAATATCCGGATGCTGAGTCTAACGCTTACACTGACAGGCATGCCGGTCGAACGCGACGATCTGTCTGAGACCCGGTCGGGCGGGAGGTCCGGCCGGTCGTCGCATGCGCTCCGCCTCGACGCGGGGTCTTCTGCGACGGTAGGTGCTCCCGATGAAGGGTCGGAGCCGGGTGACTTCGTCACCGAATGGCAACAGGCCTGACCCGTGGTTCCACTACTAAAAACATGATATGCTGATCTTAGAAACTCGCACGAAGGAACGGGAAACGATGGCGCTGGTGGAACCCGTATCGCGCCCGCCACGGCAGGCCTGCAGCCAAGTGCTGCTCGAGGAAGAACGAGAGCTCCATCGGCGACTCGTGGCCCGCGAACAGAAGGCGCTCCTCGACTGCTTCGATCGCATCGGCCAGCTGGTGTTCTGCGTCGCGTCGCTGCAGACGGCCGACCGCGCCGGCGCCGAGAACCTGACCGAGGCGCTGTTCGTTGAGCTCTGGCGAGCGCCCGAGTCGTTTCCCCCCGCTCGTGGACCGCTGGGGCTGCAGATGATCGCCCGCCTGGCCGACCGCATCGGCGCTCCGGCGACGTGTCCGAACTGACCCTGCTGGAAGCGGCGCCCCCGTGCCCCTGCCGCTTCGCGGCCCTCGGTGCCCACCATGACGAGCTGCTCCGGGCGCCGAGCGAGATCGTGGTGGCTACAGCGGAGAGGCGGTCATCCCCCGACCGAGTGGCTGGAATTCGCCGAGGAGCACTCCTGGCCCGATCCTGACATGGCGCAACGACTGTTCAGCGCCGCCCGCGACGTCGCGGCCCCGGCCTTCGGGCCACGGCCTTGGCC
>JBOGIC010000645.1:0-3005 GCA_050744985.1 Acidimicrobiales bacterium | reverse complement strand
TCACCATGTCGCGCACCTCGGCGCCCTTCGGGGTGAGGACGACCGTTTTGACGCGCCGATCGGTCGGGTGCGGACGCCGTTCGGCGAAGCCGCGCTCCTCCAAGTCGTCGATGAGAGCGGTCACATAGGAGGCGTCACACCCCCACGAGTCGGCCAGGTCGCGCATGGCCTGGGGATTGTCCTCGCTCAGGTGGGTGAGCGACTTGATCATGCTCGGGGGGATGCCGATCGAGCGGCACACCTGCTGCATCCGGCCGTGGGCCTCGCCCTGCCACATCAGCTGGAGGATCGTCCGCCACGACTCCCGCGATGCGTCGCTGCTCACAGCCACAGTGTAGCGCATACCGTTGGGAATAGCCGAACTTTGAGTTAACAAAAGAAAACAGTTGACGAGAGTCAACGATCGGGTAGAGGCTGTACCCATTACCGATTCAGCCATCGTTGTCGAGGGTCTGGTCAAGCGGTTCGGCGACCTCGTCGCCCTCGACGGCGTCACCTTCGAGGTCCCGACGGGGACGGTGCTCGGCCTGCTCGGCCCGAACGGAGCCGGCAAGACCACCGCCGTGCGGGTGCTGACGACCATCCTCCAGCCCGACGCCGGGCATGCCTCCGTGCTCGGCCTCGACGTGACCAAGCGGCCGAAGGGGGTGCGCTCGGTCATCGGCCTGGCCGGCCAGTACGCGGCCGTCGACGGCAACCTGACCGGGCGCGAGAACCTCCGCATGGTCGGCAAGCTCACCCACCAGCCGCCGGCCGTGATCGGCGAGCGCGCCGACGAGCTGCTCGCACGCTTCGATCTCGCCGATGCGGCCGACCGGCCGTCGCGGACCTACTCCGGCGGCATGCGGCGCCGGCTCGACCTCGCCGCGGCCCTCGTCCACCGGCCTCCCGTCCTGTTCCTCGACGAGCCCACGACCGGGCTCGACCCCAGTGGGCGCAGCGACCTCTGGACCGTGATCGGCGAGCTGGTCGCCGACGGCACGACGCTGCTGCTGACCACCCAGTACCTCGAGGAGGCCGACCGCCTCGCCAACCGCATCGTCGTCATCGACGGCGGGAACGTCATCGCCGAGGGATCGGCCAAGGAGCTCAAGGGCGAGATCGGCACGACCGTCGTCGAAGTGCGATTCGAGGCTCCCGACATCGCCCGCAAGGCCCGCGGCGTGGTCGATCGCCTCGGCCCGGTCGAGCCCATCGACGGTGGGCGCACGCTCGCCATCACGGTGCAGGACAGCGGGCCGGCCCTGCTCGAGATCGTCCGCCTCATCGACGACGCCGCGCTCGTGCCCGACTCCGTCACCGTCCGGGAACCGACGCTCGACGATGTGTTCCTGCGCCTCACGGGCCACCGGGCCGAAGAGGGGGCGCGGGAATCCGAGCCCGTGGGAGGTGCCAAGTGACCGCCATCGCCGTTCCCTCGTACCGCGTCGCCGACGAGCGCACGCCCTTCAGCCAGGCGGTGGGCGACGCCCTCACCGTGGCGTGGCGAAATCTCATCGGCCTGTTCCGCACGCCGACGACGCTGGTCTTCTCGACGATCCAGCCGGTGATCTTCGTGCTGATGTTCCGCTACGTGTTCGGCGGCGCCATCCAGGGGTCTCTGCCGCAGGGCGTGCCGTACGTGAACTTCCTCATGGCCGGGATCTTCGTGCAGACCGTGGTCTTCGGGGCGATGAACACTGGTGTCGGCCTGGCGACCGACCTGCAGCTCGGGCTCATCGAGCGCTTCCGCTCGTTGCCCATGGCTCGCTCGGCGGTGCTGGCCGGGCGCACGCTCGCCGACAGCGTCCGCAACCTGTGCGTGATCATCCTGATGGTGATCGTCGGCTTCCTCGTCGGGTTCCGCCTCGAGACCAATGCCCTGGCCCTTCTGGCGGCGATCGGCATCCTGCTGGTCTTCGGCCTGGCCATGTCGTGGCTGATGGCGCTGATCGGGCTGGCCACCGGCAACCCCGAGGCCGCCCAGGCCGCCGCGTTCCCGTTCATGGCCCTGCTCGTGTTCGCCTCGAGCGCCTTCCTGCCGACCGATACGATGCCTGCGGCCCTGCAGGCGTACGCCGACCACCAGCCGGTGAGCGCCACCGCCAACGCCGTGCGGGCCCTGCTCATCGGCGGCCCGACGGGCGGCCAGGTACTGAGCGCGCTGATCTGGTGCTTCGGGATCACCGCCGTGTTCGCCACGCTGGCCGTCCGCCGCTACCGCAAGACGGCCTGAGGCGCGACAGTGCCCCCTCGCGGGGGCACTGTCGCGTCAGACCTTCGAACGCAAGTGCGTCAGTTGGACCGGCTGGTCACCGCCGCCGGCTCGATGCTGCCCGACTCGCTGATCGGCAGCAGCAGCTGGTCGAGGGCGTCGTCTTCGAGGGTTTCGGCCTCGATGAGCGTGCGGGCCAGGCGCTCGAATGCATCCCGGTTGCTGACAATGGCGTGCGTCGCCCGCTCCTCGGCCTTCTTGAGGATGCTCTGCACCTCGGCGTCGATCTCGGAGGCGATGCGCTCCGAGTAGCCGACCCCGTAGTCGCCCGCGTAGCCGTGGGTCAGGGGCTTGACGATGTAGGGGCCGAGGTGCTGGGACATGCCGAAGTCGGCGATCATCCGCCGGCCCAGCTGCACGGCGTGCTCGAGGTCGGCCTGAGCGCCGGAGGACACCTCACCGAAGACGACCCGCTCGGCCGCCCGGCCACCGAGCAGGGCGGCGATGCGGTCGAGGAGCTGCGACCGGGTGATGACGACCTGGTCGCCCTCCGGCACCATCCAGGTGAAGCCGCCGGCGTGGCCGCGGGCCACGATCGACAGCTTGCTGACCCGGTCGGTGCCGGGCAGCGCGGTCGAGACCACGGCGTGACCGCACTCGTGGTAGGCGATGCGGGCCCGGTCCTCGGCCGACAGGATCCGGCTGCGCTTCTCGGGCCCGGCGACGACACGCTCGACGGCCTCCGAGAGGAGGCGGGGCTCGATCTGGTTGCGGCCCCGGCGGGCGGCCAGCAGCGCCGCCTCGTTGACCA
>JBOGIC010000644.1:0-7964 GCA_050744985.1 Acidimicrobiales bacterium | reverse complement strand
GTGCACATCGCCTTCCGGGCCGCCGACCGGGCGATGGTGCGCGGGTTCTTCGAGGCCGCCGTCGGCCTGGGCGCGGCCGTCCTCCACGAACCGCGCGAGTTCCCGGAGTACCACCCGAACTACTACGGCGCCTTCGTGCGCGACCCCGACGGCAACAACGTCGAGTCCGTCTGCCACGAGCAGCGGTAGCGTCCCATGTTCGGGGTGCGCGAGGACGGGGCGACCTCGCTCGCGGAGGACTGAGCCGTCCCGCTCGACACCGTCACCGTCGTCGGCGCCTCGCTGGCGGGGCTGCGGGCGGCGGAGACGCTGCGCGAGGCGGGATTCGACGGCCGCCTGACCGTCGTCGGCGCCGAGCCCCACCTGCCCTACGACCGCCCGCCGCTGTCCAAGGAGCTGCTGGCCGGCGACACGACCCCGGACGCCATCGTCCTCCGCACACCGGAGGAGCTGGATCCGATCGACCTCGACCTCCGGCTGGGCACCCGCGCCACTGCCCTGGACCTTGCCCGCCGCGAGATCGAGCTGGATCCCGGCGACGGGCACAGGGAACGCCTTGGCTTCGACGGGTTGGTCATCGCCACGGGCGCCTCGCCGGTCGTGCTGCCGGGCACGCCGGCGCTCGCCGGGATCCACGTCCTCCGCACGCTCGACGACTGCCTCGCGCTGCGCGCCGACCTCGAGGGGGGCCCGAGGGTCGTTGTGGTCGGCGCCGGGTTCATCGGCTCTGAGGTCGCGTCGACGTGCCGCGGGCTCGGCCTCGACGTGACCGTCCTGGAGGCCCTGCCCGTCCCGCTCGCACGGGCGGTGGGCCCGGCTATGGGTGCGGTGCTGGGCGGCCTCCATGCGGACCACGGCGTCGAGGTGCGCACGGGCGCGGGCGTCGCCGGCTTCGAAGGCACCGGCCGGGTGGAGCGGGTGCGCCTGGCCGGCGGGTCGACGGTCGAGGCCGATGTGGTCGTCGTGGGGGTCGGCGTACGGCCCGAGGTGGGCTGGCTGGAGGGATCGGGCCTGACGCTGGCCAACGGGGTCGTGTGCGACCCCGCGTGTCAGGCCGCGCCCGGCGTCGTCGCGGCCGGGGACGTGGCCCGCTGGGCGAACCCCCTGTTCGGCGACATGCGCGTCGAGCACTGGACCAACGCGACCGAGATGGGCGACGCCGCCGCCCGCACGCTGCTGGCCCGCGCCGCCGGACAGGCGCCGGAGCCGTACGCGCCGGTGCCGTACGTGTGGTCGGACCAGTACGGGCTCAAGATCCAGTACGTCGGCCACAGCCAGCCCGACGACGAGGTCATGGTCGTCGACGGCTCGACCGACGACCGCGCGTTCGTGGCGGTCTACGGGCGCGAGGGCCGCATCGTCGCCGCCCTCGCCATTGGCCGCCCCCGCCTCCTCATGAAGTACCGCGGGCTGATCGCCGCCCGCGCGCAATTCCCACCCGTTTGATCCGCGCCATTGGGGCTGTCAGACCCCTCTTTCGCGGATCAAACGGTTTGGGGCCCCTCGCCCCGGGGTGCATCCCGTCCCGGCCCGCCGGGTACAAGCCAGGCATGGCAAGAGCGATATGGAGCGGCTCCATCAGCTTCGGACTGGTGAGCGTGCCGGTGAAGGCCTACGCCGCCGTACGTGACCACAGCGTGCACTTCAACCAGCTCGAGAAGGGGACGGGCGCCCGCATCCGCTACCAAAAGGTCTCCGACAAGACGGGCAAGGAGGTCAGCGGCGACGACATCGAGTCGGGCTACGAGATCTCCTCGGGCAAGTACGTGGTGGTCGACACCGACGAGATCGACAAGCTGCGTCCGCGCTCGACGCGCAGCATCGACATCACCGACTTCGTCGACCTCGACCGGATCGACCCGATCTACTACGAGCGCACGTACTGGCTCGCGCCGGCCAACGACGCCGCCGGTCGGCCGTACCGGCTGCTGCTGGCGGCGATGGAAGAGGAGGGCAAGGCGGCCATCGGCACCGTCGTCATGCGCAACAAGCAGTACCTCGCCGCCATCCGCCCGCTCGACGGCGCGCTGGCCATGTCCACCATGCGCTTCGCCGACGAAGTGGTACCCCGGTCCGACGTCGACGACCTTCCCAAGAACGGCGCCAAGACCAAGCCCGAGCTCAAGGAGCTGAAGCTCGCCTCGCAGATCATCGACTCCCTCGCCAGCGACTGGGACCCGTCCAAATACCACGACACCTACACCGAGGAGCTCCACGGCCTCATCGACGCCAAGGCCAAGGGCAAGGAGGTCGTGATCGAGGAGGAGGAGCCCGAGCAGGCCGAGGTCACCGACCTGATGCAGGCCCTCGAAGCCAGCCTCGCCTCGGGCCGCAAGGGCGGGACGAAGTCACGCGCCAAGAAGTCGACGAGCCGCAAGAAGGCGCCGGCGAAATCGAAGGCGCCGAGCCGCAAGTCGGCGTAGGCCGTAGACCCCAACCCGTTCGAGAGCGGGTCAGGTCACCTTCTCGCGCACGCGCTCTGCCGCCCGCCGGGCGCGCCAGCCGAGCGACGGGGCGCCCTCGGTGTCGAGGGCGGCGAGGATGAGGCCACCCAGCAAGCCAGCGTTCTTCAGGAAGTGGATCTGCTGCTGAGCGCGCTGCGCCCCGTCCTCGACCTCCCAGAAGCGATGCCCGGCGGCGGTGGTCGGCACGAGCGAGCCGGCCAGGACCAGAGCGGCCAGGCGGGGCAGGCGCCCGATGGCGAGGAACAGGCCGGCGACGATCTGCGCGGCGGCGTTGATCTTGACCAGGGTGTCGGTGTCCTTGGGCAGCGGCGGAAGGTTCTCTGCAATCTTCGGAGCGACCGCTTCCGCCTTCTCGACCCGCGGCCCGGGGTTGCGCAGCGTCTGGATCCCGCTCGAGACGAACGTCGCCGCGAGGAGCGGCCGGGCGACCCGTCGGGCGAGCACGTGTGCGTCCTACCCCGCCTCGACCGGCTTTAACTTGCACAAGCGGTCCCTCTGAGGGCCAAAGGCGCGGAGTGAACGGGTAGTCAGTCGGGGAACAGCAGGTCCAGGAAGCGCTGGGCGGTGGGTTGGGGCTCGTGGTTGGCGAGGCCCGGTTGCTCGTTGGCCTCGATGATCACGTACTCGGGCCCGTCGACGGCGGGGACCATGAGGTCGATCCCGACGACGGGGATGTCGATGGCCTCGGCGGCCCGCACGCACACGGACGCCAACTCGGGATGGAGCTCGCTCGTCACGTCATGGAGTGTGCCGCCGGTGTGGAGGTTGGCCGTCCGCCGGACAGCCACGGTGGCCGACGGCGACAGCACGTCGTCGAAACCGAAGCCCTGCGCCCGCACCACGTCGCGTGTGGTGGCGTCGAGGGGCACCTGCGACGCCCCGTCCGTCGCCTCGGCGCGCGACGCGCTGAGGGTCTCGATCAGGTCGCCCAGGGTGCCCGAGCCGTCGCCGGTGACGGTCGGCGGGCGGCGCACCGACGCCGCCACGACCGTCCGATCGATCACGACCACCCGCAGGTCCTCCCCCTCGCAGCGCTGCTCCAGCACGACCTCCGGGCACACGGCGCGGGCCACCTCCATGGCGGCGGCCAGTCCGGCGGCGTCGACCACGCCGACGCTGATCCCTACGCCGCCCTCGCCCCGCGCCGGCTTGACGACGATGTCCTTCCAGCGGGCGAGGAAGGCGAGGTCGTCGTCGTCGAACGAAGCCGTGCGCCCGGGCGGCACGCGCAGGCCCGCGCGTTCGAGCACCCGGCGGGTGTGCGCCTTGTGGTCGCAGCGGCGGAACGCGACTGCGGTCGTCAGCTCGGACAGCGACTCGACGGTCGTGATCCGGCGGCTGCCCCGCGCCAGCGCGAGCTCGCCGATCGATGCGTCGAGCACCTCGACGGTGATCCCGCGGGCGCACGCCTCGTCCACGATGATGCGGGTGTACGAGTTCAGGTCCTCGTAGCCCGCCGGCCTGGCGCTCACGCCAGGATGATCTTCCCGATCAGGCCGCCGCCGAAGCCATCAGGGCCGCCGGGCCCCCCGGTTCGGCCGTCTTGGGCCGCCGTGCCTGCGTGACGAGCCACTCGAACACGGCGGCGTGACCGGGCTCGCCGAGGAGCAGCTCCGGGTGCCACTGGACACCGAGCACCGGCTGCCCGACGAGGCCCTCGACCGCCTCCACCGTGCCGTCGTCCGCCCATGCCGACGCGCCCAGGCCCGAGCCCAACGCGCCGACGGCCTGGTGGTGCATGGAGTTCACCCCCATAACCTCCAGCCCGGTGGCGGCGCGCAGGAGGGTGTCGTCGAGGACCCGGACGGTGTGCACGAGGCTGGCGCACTCGTCCTTGCGTCCGTGGTCGAGGTCGGTGACATCGGGGAGGTGCTGGATGAGCGTGCCGCCGGCGGCCACGTTGATCACCTGGCTCCCGCGGCAGATGCCGAGCATCGGGACGCCCTGGGCGAGGCCGGCCCGCACCAGCGCCAGCTCCCACGCGTCCCGTTGACGGTCGACGCCCTGCACCTGCTCGGCCGGCGCCTCGCCGTACCACGCGGGATCGACGTCGCCGCCGCCGCTGAACAGCAGGCCGTCGAGGCACGCCACGGCGGCGGCCGCCTCCTCGGGATCGAGCACCGGGAGCACCAGCGGCATCCCGCCCGCCTCGACGATGGCCGTGACGTTGGCCCGGTCGAGCGCCTCCATGAGCCGGTCCTCATGGATCCCGGGCGTGGTGGTGATGCCGATCCGCGGCTTCATGGCGGGACCGTACCCGGCGCTCATTTCGAGATTGTTACGCACAGACGAATCGTCTGTCACTGCGACTGCGTTCAGGTCACGCAGGCCCGTCAACTGGGATCCCCTGGATCTGCAGCCACAGCTCCAGGAGCCCCAGCTCCCAGAGCTTGTTGTAGCGCAGGGTGGTGAGCTCGTTGGGGTGGTCGATCACGTGCTGGACGTGCTCTGGCCGAAACAGCGCCCGCTCCTTCGCCGCCGGGCTGTGCAGGGCGTCCCGGAGCAGGTCGACGTAGGGGCCTTCGAGGTGGATCAACGGCGGGACCGGGAAGTAGCCCTTGGGCCGGTCGATCACCTCGTCGGGCAGGACGTCCCGCGCGACGTCCTTGAGGATCCCCTTGCCGCCGTGCGCCAGCTTCAGCGCCGACGGGCAGGCAGCGGCCAGCTCGACCAGCTCGTGGTCGAGGAACGGCACCCGCGCCTCGAGGCCCCACGCCATCGACGTGTTGTCCACCCGCTTCACCGGGTCGTCCACGAGCATGACGTGGGCGTCGATCCGCAGCGCCCGCTCGAGGGGCGTGGTGACCCCCGGCGCGGCGAAGTGACCGGCCACGAACGCCCGGCTCACGTCGTCGGCCGCCAGGTACTCCGGGTTGACGACCTCGGCGACGGCGGCGTGGTCACGGTCGAAGAACACCGCGGCGTAGTCGTCCACCCCGTCACCGGTCGCGGGAGCAAGGGTCTGGTACCAGTGGTACCCGGCGAACACCTCGTCGGCGCCCTGGCCGGACTGCACGACCTTCATGTGCCGCGACACCTCCTGCGACAGCAGGTAGAACGCCACCACGTCGTGGCTCACCATGGGCTCGCTCATGGCGGCGACCGTCGGCTCGAGGGCCGAGAGCACCCGGTCGGTCGGCACATGGATCTTGTGATGGTCGGTGTCGAAGTGGCGCGCCACGACGTCGGAGTAGCGGTATTCGTCGCCTTCCTCGTCGCCGATGGTCTCGAAGCCGATGCTGAACGTCGAGAGCCGGTCCTGGCCGTGCTCGCGCAGGAGGCCCACGATCAGGCTCGAGTCGAGGCCGCCCGACAGCAGCACCCCGACGGGGACGTCGGCGACGGTCCGGCGCTCGACCGCCAGGCGTAGGGCCCGGGCGACCTCCTCCCGCCACTCGTCGTCCGTGCGCACCGGCGCGACGTCATCGTGGGCCGGTTGCCAGTAGCGGACCTCACGCTCGCGGCCGTCCGGCTCGACGACGAGCATGGTCGCCGGCGCGAGCTTGCGCACGCCCCGCAGGATCGTCCGGGGGGCGGGCACGACGGCGTGGAACGACAGGTAGTGGTGCAGGGCGACCGGGTCGATGCTGCAGTCCACGTCGCCGCCTGTGACTACTAGCGCCGGCAGGGTCGAGGCGAAGCGCAGCGCATTCCCATGACGCGTCAGGTACAGCGGCTTGACCCCGAGCCGGTCCCGCACCAGCACGGCCCGCCCGCTGTCCCGCTCGACGATGCAGAAGGCAAACATGCCGGCGAGACGGTGGACGAAGCCCTCGCCCCAGCAGTGGTACCCCTTCAGGATCACCTCGGTGTCGCTGGTGGAGAAGAAGCGGTAGCCCGAGCCCTCCAACTGCCGCCGCAGCTCCCGGTAGTTGTAGATGCAGCCGTTGAAGACGATCACCAGGCCCAGCTCGGTGTCGACCATGGGCTGCGCGCCGCGCACCGACAGGTCGATGATCGCCAGGCGACGGTGGCCGAGCGCGACGGGGCCCGACGCCCACAGGCCCGCTCCGTCCGGACCGCGCGAAGCCAACGCGTCGGTCATACGGCTGACGACCTCCGGTCGCGCGAACCGGCCGTCGAAACGCAGCTCCCCGCTGATTCCACACACGTTGTCTCCTGTTGATTCCCTCCGTCGGCACCGGGGAACCCTGTCCCCCACGTTCACCCGCCCCCCAGAGTGGGAAGGCGTGGTGGCACGGGACCAACCAGTTTCGGTGTGGAGGAGGAGTACGGCATCGTCGACCTCGAGTCGGGCGACCTGGTGCCGCGCGCCGATCGCGTGCTCGGCCCGGCCCGGAAATCGCTCGGCGACGCCGTGGCACCCGAGCTCAACCTCTGCCAGATCGAGGTCGGCACGACGGTGTGCTCCTCGATGGCCGAAGTGCGCGCGGAGCTGGCGAGGCTGCGGGCCCGCCTGGTGGCCGCCGCCCGCCAAGTGGGCTGCGGGGTCGTGGCGCTCGGTACCCACCCGTTCAGCCCCTGGCAGGACCAGCAGGTGAGCAGCGAGAGCGACCGCTTCCGGCGCATGGAGGACACCTACCGCCTGGTGGCCCGCCAGCAGGTCATCTGTGGCCTGCACGTCCATGTCGGCATCGACGACCCCGACTTGGCGGTGGCCACCATGAACCTGACTCGCCCGTGGCTGCCCGTGCTGCTCGCGCTGTCCGCCAACTCGCCGTTCTGGCAGGGCGAGGACAGCGGCTACAGCAGCTACCGCACCCAGGTCTGGCAACGGTGGCCGACGTCGGGCATGCCGCCGGAGCTGCCGTCGGCGGCGGCCTACGACGACCTCGTGGGCGGCCTACAGACGGTCGAGGCCATCGAGGAGCCTTCGTACCTGTACTGGTACGTCCGCCCGTCGTCGCGGTACCCGACGCTGGAGTTCCGCGCCTGTGACACGTGCCTGTTGGCCGCGGACGCCGTCACCCTCGCCGGCCTCATCCGAGCCCTCGCCTGGACGTGCATGCAGCGGGCCATCGAGGGTGCGCCGGCGGGAACCCTGTCCGGCCCCGTACTCGACGCCGCCATGTGGCGGGCCGCTCGCTACGGGCTGGATGACTCGCTCGTCTCGCCGTCCGCCGCCGCGACCAGACCGGCCCAGGCGGTCGTCGAGGAGTTGCTCGACCACGTGCGCGACGGGCTCGAGGAGCACGGTGACATGTCGGAGGTGCATCAGGGGATCGCCACGATCCTCCGCCGGGGCAACGGCGCGACCCGCCAACGGGCGGTCCTGGCGTCTCACGGCGAGCCCCGCGCCGTCGTCACCGACGCGTTGGCCGCCACCGCCGTCGCGCCATAGGGCTTCGGCCACTCAGGGTGGCGACGCAATGGGACCTTCGACCCTGGCGGCGGGGTCGCACATCGTTCAGGATCGCCGCATGGTGAGAACGATTGGTGCTTCGGGCAGCCGGGCCGGAGGTGCAGGCCTCAGCCGGCTCGCTCTCGGTCTGGCGGCGGCTGCGTCACTCGCCGCCCTCATCGCCAGCACCGCCGGGG
>JBOGIC010000643.1:0-5485 GCA_050744985.1 Acidimicrobiales bacterium | reverse complement strand
CAGCCGAGGGCTCGTGTTCCACCGCGTCCTCGAGCTTGCCGTCGCCCACGACCCGGTGCGCTACCGGGACCTCGTCGTAGACCCGCGACCCAAGGCGAACCCCCCAGCCGGGCGGGCCGGCTGGGGTGATCCGCCGTCGCTCGACCGGCCCCCGGCAAACCGACCCTGGAGAGCAGCGTGACCTGGACTGCGCCGCTTAACTGGATACCCCCGTCGCGGGTTATTCCAGGAGGTTCGGCTGGGCCACGAGACCGGCGAGGTCGGGCGGGTCGCCGAACGGCCGTTCCGGCGCCCGCTCGTCGAGCACCCGCACGCGGCGGAACCGGTCGACCCGGAAGACCCTCTGGTCCTCCCGCAGCCGGCACCACCCCACGAGGTACCACTTGTCCTCGACGCCGACGAACCCGACCGGTTCGATGCGCCGGGCCGTCGTCGCACCCGCCCTGTCCTCGTAGTCGACCTCGACGACGAGACCGTCGACGACGGCCTGCTCGATGGCGGCGGTCACCGCCATGCCGGCGGCGGGGGGCGTCATCACGTGCACTCGGCGCGACAGCTGGCGTGCCGCCACCGCATCGGCATCACCCATGGCCGCCACCAACTTGCGCAAGGCCGTACGGGCCGCCCGGGGGAGGGGGGTGACGCCGGGCCGGGCCAGGGCGACCGCGACCGCGGTGGCCTCGGCCGGCGTGAAGTTGACCGGAGGCAGGGTGCGGGAGGAATCAAGCGCGCAGCCGCCCCGGCGGCCCGTGGTGGCGTAGATCGGCACGCCCGCCTGCTGGAGCGCCGACAGGTCGCGCTCGGCGGTGCGGACGCTGACCTCGAAGCGCCGGGCCAGGTCGGCGGCACTGCGCGCCCGGGGGGCGACGGCCCGCAGCTCCTCGACGAGGGCGTAGAGACGGTCGGTCCGGTTCACCGGCTCGAGGCTACGGCTCGAGCCAGGCGGGCGAGGCGACGTTCCTAGCTCGGGGGGAAGCGGTCCATGTCGACGAGCATGGCGAGGATGTCCGGGCCCTGCCAGTGCTCGATGATGCGCCCGTCGCGCATGCGCACATGGTGAATGCCGCGAATGCGGACGGTCCGGCCGGTCGGCTCCACGCCCAGGAACGGGCCCAGGTGTGTACCCGAGCCGTCGAGCCGGAACGACACGAGGTCGCCTTCCTCGACGGTCGCGACGATCTCCACGTGGGCATCCGGGAACTCTCGGCGCACGTTCTGCAGCATGATCCCGATGAATCCCTCCGGTCCGTGAACGTCCCCCAACGCGCCGTGGGAGACGAGCCCGTCGTCGAGGGTCTCGGCCCTCGATCGAGAGGGCCGCAAGTTGGAGCGCCGCGATCCACCCTTCGGTGCGCGCGTCGAGTAGGGCGACGTCGTGTGCCGTCAGTTCCAGCCCCATCGTGCCGTTGAGGTACGTGGCGGCCTCGTCGGCGGTGAAACGGAGGTCGGCGGCGCGGATCTCGACGAGCTCGCCACGCGCTCGCAGCCGAGCGAGTGGCAAGGCCGGGTCGCTGCGGCTGGCGATCACGAGGTGGACCTGGGCCGGGAGGTGCTCCACCAGGAAGGCCAGTCCGTCCTGCACGTCGTGCCCATCGATGACGTGGTACTCGTCGAGCACGAGGACGACATCGTTCGAGAGCGCGGCCAGGTCATTGACCAACGTCGCCAGGACAGTCTCGATCGGGGACTGGGACGACTGCAGGAGCGCGAGCGCGCCGGTACCAACCTCGCGCGCCGCGGGCTGAAGGGCGGAGACGAGGTACCGGCAGAACAGCGCCGGATCGTTGTCGCGCGGGTCGAGCGAGAGCCATGCGGTTGCCTGGCCCGCGGCCCGAGCGGCCTCCATTCCCTCCGACAGCAGCGAGGTCTTGCCGAACCCGGCGGGCGCCGACACGAGCGTGAGCGCCGCCTCGCGTCCACGGCGGAGGCGCTCGTGCAGTCTCGACCGCGCCACCACGCTCCTCCGCCGCCTCGGGACGTGGAACTTGGTTTGGAGCAGCGGGCTTGCCACGACCACCTCCACTGTGGGCCCGTTCTCCGCCGTGCTGCGCCGCCTCCTGCCGTCGTTCGACTACTCGAACAGCTCCCGTGTGACCACCCGGAAGCCGGGCAGCACGTCACCGCCGTCGAGGGCGTCGTCAGCCTGCCGGAGGTGCACCGTGCCGTCGGGGAGATGCTCCGCCACCAGCCGGCGGTCTGGGTACAAGACCCAGACGACGCAGGTGCCAGCCTCGATCCATCGCAGCGCCTTGTCGGCGACGGCTGCCGCCCGGTCCGTCGGCGAGACGACCTCGACGACCAAGTCAGGGGCGAGCGCCGCAAACCCATGTCTCTGGCCCGGAGGGGGTATCCGATCGGCGCGGATGAACGCTGCGTCGGGCGCCAAGACGGTGTCGGGGTCGCGGGCGACCACGAACCCCGTCTCGGCTCCGACCACTCGCCCGAGGGCATGCTCGCGGACGAAACGATCGAGGTGCGACGCGACCGTGGCCGATATGAGGCCGTGGTCGAACCCCGCAGGCGGCATCTCCTGCAGCACCCCCTCGATCAGCTCAAAGCGGCTGCCGTCGTCGGACAGCTCGGCCAGCTCCTCGGCGGTGCAAACGCCGCCACCTGAAGCGGCGCCGGCCGTGGTCATGCAGTCAGCCTACGACTCCAAGGACGTGCGTCCGGCGCGGCCGTCCTCGGCGCTCGGGAACTCAAAACGGGCCTCACTCAGCTCACCTCACAACCAGGACCGACGCTGGGGTTCAGGCACAATTCGGTATCGGTTCCTCGCCCTGGACGGGTCGGGCCAGACGCTGCTCGTCGATGGCCGGTACCTGCTGGATGGCGGCCTGACCCTGCGGGGGACGATGGCCGGCGGTGGTTTCGCGGTCCTCAACCAGACCGGCGCGATCGCGTACCGCACGGCCGGGGCGACGGTCGAGGTGCTCGATCTGGCACGCGGCCAGGTCATCGCCACGATCCCGCTGCCGGAAGGCGGTGGGACGGGCCGCATCGCCTTGAGCCCGGACGGCGCCACGCTCGCCGTCCTCACCGGCAGCGGGTTCAGCGTCTCCCGCGTGAGCGACGCCGTGCCCATACCGGCCTGCGTGCCGCCGCCCGTGGCGGCGGGTGTCGTCGCAGTGTGCGGTGCGTCCTTGCAGGACCTCGTGATGGACGCCGGGCACCTGTATGCCACCAACCGGGCGCGCAACCAGGTGGAGGTGGTGTCACTGGCCACCGGCGCCCTCGAAGCCCCGATCCTCGTGGGCTCGCAGCCGATCGGGTTGGACCTCAGCCCCGACGGCACGATGCTCTATGTCGCCAACTCGGGCGGGCAGGACGTGTCGGTCGTCGACCTCTCCCTCCGCCATGAGGTGCGGCGCATCACGGTGCCCTCGGGCTTCATGAGCGACCGGCCGTTCTCCCTGGCGGTGGCCGCGAGCGGGCTCGGCATGCTGACCACCACGTTCGCCGGTTCGGGCTTCGGAGCCGTGATGTACGAGGTCGACTTCGGCACCGGTGCGGTGGAGCGGCGCAGCGACTTCTTCGTCAACGGATCGACCACCGAGGCGACCCGCCTCGAGGCGAGCGGTGACCGTTCGCACATCGCCGCCATGGCCGGCGACATCTCGTCCGGGCCCGTGTTCCTGTACTCGTCGGCCACCGACACGTGGGGCCCCGAGCACGACCTGGGCGGCTTCCGCGATTTCGTGGCCCTCGACCGCACGGCGTCGCGGGTCGTGGTCAGCCCGGGTGTGGTCGTGCTCGACGGCGACCTCGTCCTGCGAGGGACGATCCCCGCCGGCGGGCGCGGTGTTGCGGTGACGGCGTCGGGTGCCAGGGGCTATGCCGTGAAGGACGCCGCGGTCGACGTCCTCGACCTGAACCGTGGATTGGTGACGACGTCGGTCCCCCTGCCCGAGCCGGTCGGCGTGCGTCGCGGCATCGCCGCCTTGAGCCCCGACGACAACATCCTGGCCGTGCTCACCGAACACGGCATCTCGTTCCTGCTGGCCCCGCCGGCCGTGCTCGACGTGCCCTACGCCGTCTGGTCCCACGGCCCGCAGGCACTTGATGGCCTCGGCGGCTGGATTGCCGTCGGCAACGAGCCGACCGCCGGCCCCGGCCAAGTGGCGCCGACCTACCTCCTCGGCGAGGCGTTCCACTTTGCCGGCGACGGCTCGGTGACCGGCGTCGTCGGTCTCGCCACCCAGCCGGGGGGCAAGTACGCCGTCGTGGTCGTGGAGGGCGGCAACGACGTCCGGCTGGGCATCGCCGTGCCGTTCAACTGGCGGGCGGGGCGCTTCTACTTCCCGCTGGTGTACGAGGTGTCGCCGGGCGTGCTCGGCGCGTGGCTCTTCGACCATTCGGCGGGCTCGTGGATACCCCTCGGTTCCCTGCACGTCCCGACGGAGTGGGGCAGGATCGCCCCCGCCTCCGCGTCGCTGTTGCAGTGGTACGGCACGGGTGCCAGCGACTGCGCCCACTACCCCCGGGCCGATGTGTTCTTCTCGCCGACCTACGGGTTCACCGGCGCGACGTCGACGCCCGCCACGCTGCTCACCAACGGGACCGTCACCGCCGACTGCCGGGTCACGAACACCATCGGCGCCGGCTGGGCCCACTTCGTCGCCGGGGATGGCAGCTGACCCTTCACGGTCAGCGGCCGGTGGTGGACCGGCGGCTCGGGCGGCGTGAGCCGGGGGCCGCGGCGCAGGGGGGATGGGCCTGTACCACGGGAACCAGAGCCAGGGCGGTTGCGGTGGCCAGGGGCGGTGCCGACGGTACAGGAGGGGTGGTCGCGCCGGCCTCTCGTGGACGGAGTCGATAGGTGGCAACGGCCGCGTGACCCCGTCGTTCGCGTCTGGTGCCCCGGCCCCGGTGCGCCGGCCTTCACCATTCGACCCGGAACATGCAGAGTCAGCTATCCGCAAGGCGGCCGTCTTCGAGGCGCAACCGAACTGCAGCCGAGACGAAATGGTTGATCTCTAGGGCCGTTCGTATACCGCTCGGGATACGGAGGACCCATGGTCGTCAGATGCAGTCCTGAACTTTCGCGCCGAGCGTTCCTCGGCGCGTCGGCCGCGACCGTCGCCGGCCTGGTGATGACGGCGTGTGGTTCAAGCGAGTCGTCGTCGACGGGCAAACCGGGGAGCGGCGCCCGCACGACCATCCGTGCGGGCAACCTGGTCGGCGGCTGCATGTCTTCGCTCTTCCTGGCCCACGGCATGGGCTTGTTCGATAAGGAGGGACTCGACGTTCAGCTGAACTACTTCGGAAACGCCGGCGACAACTTGTCGTCCTTGGTATCCGATTCGACCCAGGTCATTCACAACCCCTTCTCGAACACCCTGGTTGGGCGCGAGAAGGGCGAGAAGCTCGTGATCATCGCCGGCAGCGGCAAGCTCGGCCTGGAGGTCGTGGCGAGGGGCGGCTCCGGCATCCGGTCCGTCGATGACCTCGTCGCCCGCAAGGGAACCGGCCTGAAGGTTGGAAC
>JBOGIC010000642.1:0-7983 GCA_050744985.1 Acidimicrobiales bacterium | reverse complement strand
CAGGTGCCGCCCTCCTACCGGATCGTCCCCAAGCAGGCCGAGCAGACCAAGCTCATCGGCGGGCGCTTCGACAACACGGCGGGGGTGCTGCAGGTGAGCTACGCCGAGGAGGAGATCCAGGCGTTGGTCTCGGTGACGAACTTCATGCAGTACATGCTGTGGGGCGTCGCCTTCGTGCTGCTGATCGCGGCGTCGCTGCTGATCCTCAACACGATCCGCATGGCGATCTTCGCCCGCCGCCGTGAGGTGGCGATCATGAAGCTGGTCGGCGCCACCAACTGGTTCATCCGGGTGCCGTTCATGCTCGAAGGGATGTTGCAGGGAGTGGCGGGCGCCGCCATCGCCTTCGCCGTCGTGTGGACCGGCCGCGGCCTCATCCAGAGCCGCATCGCCAGCGCCAACAACGACATCCAGCTGTTCAAGCAGTTCCTCGTCACCAGCCAGGACGTGATGGGGACCGGCGTCTTCTTGATGATCGTCGGTGTGCTTGTCGGCACGATCGGGTCGATGGTGGCGGTCAGCCGGTTCCTCGACGTCTAGTCGGCCCCGGGGGTCGGGCGGTGGCCGCGGAGCGTCATCAGCTGGAGTACCTCGTGTTGCTAGGGTGCGCGAAGTGAACAGCCGAGGCCGGTGGCTGGGTCTCCCCGCGGCGGCTGTTTTCCTGATTGTCTCCCTTCTTCCGGGCGCGCGTGTCTCCGGCGCGGCGGCGCAGAGCCAGACCGATCGCCAGCGCGATATCCAGGCCGAGATCGACTCGTTGCGGGCGAAGGTCGGCGAGGCCTCGGCCGAGGAGGCGCGGCTGCTCGGCGAGCTCGACGCCTCGGCGGCGACCAAGCGGGAGCTGGACGGGAAGGTCGCCGAGCTCGATGGGCAGCTCGGCGTGGTGCAGCGCAACCTGAACGTGGCCCAGGCGAAGCTGAGCGCGGCCGAGGCCGAGCAGCGGGGCGCCGAGGAGCGGCTGGCGGAGGCGCGTCGGGAGTTGGAAGCGGCGCGGATCCGGCTGGCGAACTATGCCATCGCCGCCTACACGGGCCAGTCCGATGCGGTGCTGTTCCTCACGACGACCCTCAAGTCCCAGTCGATGGACGAACTGGTCGCCAAGCGCAGCTACATGCGGGCCGTCGGCACGACCCAGACCGACGTGATCGCCCTCGACGAGCGGCTCAAGGACGAGGTGCAGGACCTCACGACCCAGCTCACCCGGGTGGCCCGCGAGGCCGAGGTGCAGGCCGGGGAGGTGGCCGCCCAGCGCGCCGAGCTACAGGTCGCCCGCGACGCCCAGGCGGCCGTGCAGGCCGAGGTGGCGGCCGAGATCGCCCACACCGAGAGTCTCAAGGCCGAGGTCGTCTCCCGCAAGGACGAGTTCCAGGCCCACGAGCAGGAGCTGGCGGCGGAGTCGGCCGCCATCGAGGCCCAACTGCGCGCCCTCGCGGCGGCCCAGCGCGCCGCGCCCCCGACGACGACACCGTCCGCGAGCGGGGCGACGGGCACCACCGCCCCCGCCGCCGCTGCCGGGTCGACGGCGCGCCGCAGCGGCGGCCTGATCCCGCCCCTCGACAGCATCTCGGTGAGCTCGCCGTTCGGGTACCGCGTCCATCCCATCTACGGCACGACCCTGCTGCACACGGGCGTGGACCTGGCGGCGGCGTCGGGCCAGCCGATCTACGCCGCCGCCTCGGGCAGCGTCGTCACGGCGGGCTGGATGAGCGGGTACGGCAACACGGTCGTCATCGACCACGGGGGCGGGCTCGCCACCCTGTACGCCCACCAGAGCGCGCTGGGCGTGTCCTCCGGCCAGTCCGTCACGCAAGGACAGGTCGTCGGCCGCGTCGGCTGCACCGGCGCCTGCACCGGTCCCCACCTCCACTTCGAGGTCCGCGTCGACGGCACGCCCGTGGACCCCATGGGCTACATCTGACGCTTTACTCCGCGGGATTGGCCCTCACAGGTACCACTTTCGCGCAGGCGAGTTAAACGGATGGGGTGGGGTTACCGGCGGCGGCGCATGGGGTGGGCCTCGGGCTCGATCCACCGTCGGAGGAGGTCGGCGCGGCGATCCGCCCACTCCTCGACGGTGATGGCGTAGCGGATGTGGTCCTCCCATGCGCCGTTGATCGACAGGTACCGCTCGGCGATGCCTTCCTCGCGCAGCCCGAGCTTCTCGACCACGCGCCGGCTGGCAGCGTTGCGGGGGATGATCGCCACCTGGAGCCGGTGAAGGTTGAGGTCCTCGAAGGCGAACCGCGCGGCGACGACCAGAGCTTCGGGGACGTAGCCGTTACCGGCCTGGGCGTGGTCGATCCAGTAGCCCACGTAAGCGTTCTGGAACGGGCCCCGCTGGACACCCGACAGGTTCATCTCACGCGAGAACTGGCCCACCGCGGCGTTCGGGCCACGCAGCCCCCCCGCGGCGTTCGGGCCACGCAGGCCCCCCGCGGCGTTCGGGCCACGCAGGCCCCCCGCGGCGTTCGGGCCACGCAGGCCGGACACGAAGATGCCGAACCCGTACCCGGTCCCGAGTTGCCACTCGCGCTCACGGGCGCCGCAACGGGCCGAGAAGGCGGCGCGGTCGACGCTGTCGTTCGGGTAGCCCTCGGGCGGGCGGGGCTCCCATTTCGTGAGCCAGTCGACGTTGCGCCGGCGCACCTCCTTCCACACCTCGAAGTCGCTCGACACCAGGGGCCGCAGGCTCAGGCGGCGGCCGTGGAGCTGGGCGCGGATCACCGGCTCTCCTGGAGGCTCAGCACCAACCCGTCCAGGATGTCGGCCTCGCTCACGAGGCATGTCGCCGACCCGAAGTAGCGCATGACGCCCACCAGGATCGCCGCACCGCCGACGATCACATCGGCCCGCGCCGCTTCGAGCCCGGGGTTGTACACGCGGTCGGCCTGCCGCTCGGTGGCCAGCGTGCGGAACACGTCCTCGACCGCCTCCCGGGTGAGCACGAAGTGGTGGATCCGGTCGCGCTCGTAGTCGATGCCCTGCTCGACGGCGGCCACGGTGGTGACCGTGCCGGCCAGCCCGACCAGGCGGCGTGCCTCCGTGGCGGCGGGGAGGTCGCGCGCGACGTCGTCGAGGTAGTCCCGCACCACCGACAGCGCCTGGCTCAGCTCGACCGGCGTCGGCGGGTCGTGGTGGAGGAACTTCTCGGTGACGCGGACGCAGCCGATGTCGACGGACTTCACGGCCACATCGTCGTCGGCCGTACCCACCGCGAACTCCGTGGACCCGCCGCCGATGTCGACGACGAGGAACGGCCCGTCGGCCGGGTCGAGATCGGACGTCGCCCCGAGGAACGAGAGCCGTGCCTCCTCCTGGCCGGTGAGCAGCTCGGGCCGCGTGCCGATCGCATCGGTGGCGCCGGCGAAGAAGGCGTCGCGGTTCTCGGCGTCCCGCGCCGCCGACGTGGCCGTCATCCGCACCTGCTCGACGCCGGCCTCATCCATCGCGGCGCGGTACTCGCGCAGGACGTCCAGTGTCCGCTCGACGGCCTCCGGCGACAGCCGGCCGGTGGCGTCGACGCGCTGGCCCAGCCGGGTGATGTGCATGCGGCGGTCGAGCGTCGCGCCGTCGTCGCCGGCGATCAGCAGCCGCGTCGAGTTCGTCCCACAGTCGATGGCCGCGACCTTCACGGACCCAGCCGCTCCGCCACCCATCGGCCGACCGGATCGTCGCCCCCGGCCAGGTGCCACGCCAGGTGGGCGTGCAGGCACTTGACGCCCCGCCGCGTGCCGCCGACCCCGCCCGACGGCCGGGGCCCCTGGTAGCCGTCGGGCAGGGCGGCGTCGCGCTCGGCGGCATACCGGGCGTGCGCCGACTCGAGCTCGGCGCCGTCGACGGCCGCCGCCGCCTCGCGTACCCCGCCCGCCGCCTCGAGCCCGCTGACCCGCCGGCACAGCTGCGTGTCGATCAGCCAGTACCGCGTCGGCATGGGCGTGCCGTCGAGCAGCAGGGGGGCGTTGCGGATGACCACGGGGTCGCCGCCGGGGTCGCGCACGACGACCTCGAACGCACCCTGCGGCTCCCGCCCGAGGCGCGTCGTGACGGCGGCCAGGTCGGCGTCGGTCGTCACGGTTGTTCGAGTCGGGCCACGAGGTCGCGAGCGTACCGGGGGCCGGTCCCCGCCTCGTCGTGCTTGACGTACGCGTAGACGTCGCGCCCGTCCCCCGCGATGCGGCTCGCCCAGGCGTCCAGGTCCGCGGCGGAGTACACCGCCCGCCGCAGGCGGATGTACAGGATCTCCCCGACCGGTTGCGGCGCGGCGGCGGGGTCGGCGGCGGGGTCGGCGGCGGGATCGGCGGCGGGATCGGCGGCGGGGTCGTCGTCGCGGTCGACGACGGCCAGCGACACGTCGGGCGCGGCGGCCAACCGGGACAGCACGGGCTCGACGCGCCACCCCGGCGCCAGCTCCAACACGGCCCGCGGCCGGTCCATCGCCGCCAGCGCGGCGAGCAGGGCGTCGAGGCGTGCCAGGTCGGGTTGCTTGTGCGGCAGGACGAAGAGCACCGGTCCCAGCCGCGCGCCCAGCGGTCGCAGGGCGGCGTAGAAGGCGGCCACCCGCTCGGACAGGCCGGTCGTGTCCTGGCGGTGCGTGATGCCGACGTGGGCCTTGGGCGCGAAGCGGAAGTCCTCGGGCACCTGGGTCGTCCACCGTTCGAGGCCGGCGGCCGTAGGCGTCCGCCGGTGCGTGTTGTGGGCCTCGACGGTGCGGAAGTGAGTCGCGTACTGCGGCAGCATCTTGGCGGCGGACGTGCCCGGCGGGTAGAACGGCCCCACCCACGTCGGGTACGACCACCCACTGGTGCCGACCCGGATCACGCCCGATGTCTACAGGATCGACGTGATCTTCGACCAGACCCGGCTCACCCAGTTCTTGTGGACGGGCGCGGTTTCGGCCGGGGCCGCGGCCGGAGCCACAACGGGAGGGTCGGCGGCGTCGGGGAGGATGGCGTAGGCCTCCTCACCGGGGCGCACGAGCTGGTAGCGATCACGGGCCAGCCGCTCGATGGTGTCGGGCTGCTGCAGCCACGTCACCCGCTCGGACAACCGCTGGTTCTCGGCGGTCAACGTCAGCAGGCTCTGGGCCAGGTCGTCGCGCTGGCGCTGCTGGTCGATGTACGCCCGCACCGGGAACACGGCGAGCAGGACCACCCCGATCAGCGCCACCAGCGACGCGACGAGCCACGGCCGGTGCCTCATCCGGCCGTCCGTCCCCGCCGGCGTGCCAGCGCCGCGCCGCCCCGGAACTCGGCCGACTCTCCCAGCTGCTCCTCGATGCGCAGCAGCTGGTTGTACTTGGCCACCCGGTCGCTGCGGGCGGGGGCGCCGGTCTTGATCTGGCCGCAGTTGGTCGCCACCGCCAGGTCGGCGATGAAGGTGTCCTCCGTCTCGCCGGAGCGGTGCGACACGACGGCGCCATAAGCGGATCGCACGGCGAGCGACACTGTCGCGAGCGTCTCGCTCACCGTCCCCACCTGGTTGAGCTTCACCAGCACCGCCGTCGCCAGGCCGTCGGCGATGCCCTGCCCGAGCCGCTCGGCGTTGGTGACGAACAGGTCGTCGCCCACGAGTTGCACCCGGTCGCCGAGGGCCTCGGTCAGCGCCGCCCATCCCTCCATGTCGTCCTCGGCCAGGCCGTCCTCGAGCGACACGACCGGGTGACGGTCGGCCAGTCCGGCGTAGTACTCGACCATCTCCGCCGACGACCGGGACCGGCCCTCCAGCTCGTAGTGGTCGCCCTTCCACAACTCGTTGGCCGCGGCGTCGATGGCGATCGCGATCTGCTCACCAGGGCGGTACCCGGCGGCGGCGACGGCCTCTTCGAGCAGGGCGACGGCGTCCTCGTTCGACGGCAGGTCGGGGGCGAAGCCGCCCTCGTCGCCCACGGCCGTGGCGAGCCTCCGCTCCTTCAGGAGGTGGCTGAGCACGTGGTAGATCTCGGTGCCCCACCTCAGGCCCTCCGAGAACGAGGCCGCGCCCACCGGCACGATCATGAACTCCTGCAGCTCGAGGGTGTTGAAGGCGTGGGCGCCCCCGTTGAGGACGTTCATCATGGGCATCGGCAGGACGTGGCCGTCGGTGCCCCCGAGGTAGCGGTAGGCCGGGATCTCGAGCTCTCCGGCGGCGGCCTTCGCCACCGCCATGGAGACGCCGAGCACGGCGTTGGCGCCCAGCCGGCGCTTCCCGTCGGTGCCGTCGAGGTCGATCAACTGCATGTCGAGGCCGCGCTGGTCGAGGGCCTCCCAGCCCACGAGCGCCGTGCGGATCTCGCCGTTGACCGCGTCGACGGCGCCCTGCACGCCCTTGCCGCCGAAGCGCGGGCCACCGTCACGACGCTCCCACGCCTCGTGCGTGCCCGTCGAGGCGCCCGAGGGCACGGCGGCCCGACCGGTCGCGCCGGTTTCGAGCACGACATCCACTTCGACGGTCGGGTTGCCGCGCGAGTCGAGGATCTCCCGGGCGTGGATGTCTTCGATGCCGCTCATGGGAAGCTGTTGCTCCTGTTGATCGTGGGGACAAAGTTACCTCGGCGTCACCGCGCCGGCAGGGACGGGATTCACCGGTGCTCCGCCGCGGGTACGACCGGCATCACCTCCTGAGAAGCTAGGACGCCTGAACCTGTTCGACCTCATCGTCATCGTGCTGATCGTGGCCGCCGCCATCGGCGGCTACCGCGCCGGGCTGATCACCCGCGTCACGTCGTGGATCGGCCTCGGCCTCGGCCTGGCCGCGGCGGTGCTGATCGCGCCCCGCCTCGTCGGTGCCCTGCGCAATTCGGCCGATCCCCAGATGCGCGCCCTGATCGCCGTCGCCGTGCTCGTCCTGGTGGCGAGCTTCGGCGCCACCCTCGGCGAGATGGTCGGCATCTCCCTCCGCCGGTTCATCCCCTCCGGGGCGGCGCGCCAGCTCGACCGGGCCGGCGGCGCGGTCGTGGCGGGCTTCGGCGTGCTCGTGCTCGTCTGGCTCCTCCTGCCGGCGCTCGCCGAGGTGCCGGGCGACGTGTCCGCCCAGGTGCGCAACTCCCGCATCGCGCGGGCCGTCGACCAGGCCGCGCCCAGCGCTCCCGCCCCACTCCAGGCGCTGCGCGACCTCGTGCAGGACGCCAACTTCCCTGAGGTCTTCTCGGGGCTGCGACCGTCGCCGGGCGGCGGGCCGCCGCCGGAGTCCACGGCGCTGTCGCCGGAGCTGGTGCAACAGGTCGGCCGCTCGACGGTGCGGGTCAGTGGTGAGGCGTGCAGCCACGTGCTGGAAGGCAGCGGGTTCGCGGCCGAGAACGACGTGGTCGTGACCAACGCCCACGTCATCGCCGGGGTCGACCAGCCGACGGTCCAGACACCCGAGGGCAGGCGAGTCCGGGCCCGGGTCGCGGTCTTCGACCCCGTCCGCGACCTGGCCGTCCTCGAGGCGCCGGGGCTCGGCGAGACGCCCCTGCCCCTGGGCCGGGCCGAGGTCGGCGACGAGGGCGCCGTGTTCGGGCATCCCGGTGGCCAGGTGGACCTCGAGGTCTCGCCCGCCCGGATCGTCCAGCGGGTCGACGCCGTCGGGCGCGACATCTACGGTTCGCGCACGAGCGAGCGGGACGTGCTCATCCTGGCCGCCGGCCTGCGACCGGGCGACTCGGGGGGCGCCCTCGTCAACACGAGCGGCGAGGTCGTCGGGGTGGCGTTCGCCATCGCCCCCGACGAGCCCAACACCGCCACCGCCTTAAACAGCACCGAGGTGCGCGCGGTGCTCGCCGCCCCCCGGCGGGCGCCCGCCGACACCGGCAACTGCATCCGCTGAGGGGCGCCACGTGCGGCAGCATCGACACGGGGACGGCGAACAGGGCACGAGCACGCGCGGCATCCGGGTGATGGCGAGGTTCACGTGCCTGCCCTCAGCCGTCGAGATAGGCCTCGGTCAGCCATCCCCGCAGGGTGTCGTCCAGGTCGGCGGGCTCGCGCAGGTTGGCGACGTGGAAGTACCGGCCCGAGTAGTTGACCA
>JBOGIC010000641.1:0-7093 GCA_050744985.1 Acidimicrobiales bacterium | reverse complement strand
GGGTGGCCCTCGTCGGGGCCGGTGGCGATCAGCTCGTCGCCGCCCTGCAGCACGACGCTGTCGCGGGGGCGGTACAGGTAGCGGCCGCCGCGGCGGATGGCGAGGAGGTAGAAGCCGGTCTCGGTCTCGAGCCGCAGCTGCGCCAGCGAACGCCCGTCGGCCGGTGACCCGGCGGCCACCGGCACCCGCACCACGACCTCGTCGGCGTCGCCCAGGGCGAGGGCCAGCACGGGGTGCAGCTCCTCGCCCTCCTCCACGAGCCACACCATCTGCTGGGCGGCGTCGCCGACCTCTTCGGCCGCCTGGCTGAGGTGGAGCAGGCCCCGCAGCGGCGACGGGTCGAGCTGCTCGTGGGCCGCCCGCAGCACCCAGACCTCCAGGCGCTCCTTCATCTCGTCGAGCCGGTCCTCGAGGTGGCTCACCTCGGCGGCGAGCCCCTGGTCGCGCAGGACGAGGGCCGAGTAGGCGAGGCCCACGGCGACCTCGGAGATGTTCTTCATCTCGACCAGCACGTCGATGGCCCGGTCGAGGTCGGAGACGGCCGGCTCCTCCGCCACCTGGGGCGGCGACCACTCGGGCGCGCCGGCGAGCGTCCGCAGCTCGGCGATCCCCTCGGCCGCGCCCTGCAGGAACAGCACGTCGCCCGGCACCAGTACGTGGTCGCCCTCGACGTCGGTGATCCAGTCGCGGTCGCGGCGTATGGCCACCACGCTCATGCCGACCTCGACGGGCAGCTCGAGGTCGGCCAGGCTGCGGTGCGCCATCTGCGAGCCGTCCCGCACCCGCACCCGGTGGGATACCTCCTCGGCCGCCGACAGGTCGGCGACCAGCGCCCGCGGGATGCCGAGGCGGTGGGTGACGATGTGAGCGATGTCGACGGCGGCGTTGCCCATGCGCTCGATGGCCCCGACGACCTGGAGCACCGACGCCATGGCGTCGGCATCGCGAGGCGAGCGGGCCGCCAGCACACAGATGGCGCGCATCTCGTGCACGAGCTCGGACAACCGCTCCTCGAGCTCGCCGACCTCCTCCGCCATCGCCGGGTCGCCGAAGTAGACCGAGGCGTAGGCCAGGTCCACCATCAGCTCGGAGGTGTCCTTGGCCTCCGACAGCATGGTCTTGAGATTTCGGGGTTTGCCGTCGTCCATGGGACAGTCCCAGAGGTTACGCGATCCCCACCAAGACGATGGCGAGGATCAGGGCGAAGGCGCCAATGAGGTCCATCGACGACGTGATGAGCGGGATGCCGTGGTTGTCCGGGTCGAGGCCGAGCCGGTAGGACGCGATGGCGCCGTAGTAGGCGATCACGACGGCGCAGGTGGTGGCGAGGAACCCGCCGAGCATCGAGATCGCGAGCATTTTCACCACGCCGGGCGTGGCCAGCCCGACCACCGTCGCGGCGATGTCGGAGGACACCGCGACCAGGGCGAAAACGGGCACGGCGTAGAAGAACGTCAGCCAGAAGTCGGCGCGGGCCGCCCGCTGCGGGAACGAGCGGGGCTCGATGACGCCGAGGTGGAGCTTGCTCGACAGCCGGCTGGACAGGATGCCGCCGAGCGCGCCGGTGTCCTCCAGGAACGGCGGCACGAGGACGAGCATGCCCGGGAACACGAGGAACGACGCGAGCCGCTTTTCGATGGTCACGCCCGCGAGCACATCCACCATGCCCGCCACCAGGAGCACCGGCAGGGATTCCCGGATGATCCGGCGCAGTATGGGCAGGCCGGCCCGCACGGCGGCGACCAGGGCGGCCACCGACAGGGCTGCGGTCCCCAGCGCCAGCAGGGGTGAGACCCAGTTGACGCCCACCAGGTAGGTGGCCAGGAACAGCGACGGGAGCGTGACCACGTCGCCCGCGGCGGTGACCAGCGGCGCCGACACGTTGTCGAGGTCCCAGCCCTTGCGCACCGACCGGGCGGCCACGGCCAGGGTCAGGAACAGCACGATCACCGACGACAGCGCGCCGCCCACGACCGAGATGATCACGAAGTCGGTGACCGAGATCGTGTCCTGCACGCCGAAGCCCACGGCCACGGCCTTCGCCAGCACGGCGAGCGCCAGGGAGATGGAAAGCGTCAGTGCGATCGACGCCAGGACGTTCTGGCCGACGACGGTCTCGCGCCGGCGGCTCATGCTGAACGTGCCGGCGTGGATGGCCGTGCCCAGCCGGCTGCCGAGGGCGCCGAAGATGTTCCCCCGCATCCCGATGGCGGCGGGCACCAGCACCAGGAGCCCGGGGAGCTGTTCGAGCGTGTGGGTGATGGAGCCGAGCGTCAGCCCGGCGAGCAGGTCACCGCCGGAGGAGACGAGCAGGGCCGCCATGCTCTGGCGCAGGGTCGCCGCGTCCGACCCCACCAGCGCGCCGAAGCGCGCGCCTGCACGGCGCAGCAGCTTGACCATCGCTGACTCGGGGGTTCCATATCGGCGGCTCCGGCGGGTCCGCCCGGGATCTTAGGGGCGCTTATCCCTGCCGGTCGGGACCCGCCCGTTCGATGGTGACGGCGATGATCACGCGCTGGTCGCGCTGCATGGCGTTGCGGTAGTCGTCCCAGTCGGGATGTTCACCCGAGACCGACCGGTAGTACTCGACCAACGGCTCCATGGCGTCGGGGAGCGAGATGACCTCGGCGGCGCCGTCCACCTGGATCCACCGTCCCCAGAACCCGTCGCTCAGCACGCAGAGGGACACGCGCGGGTCGCGCCGCACCATCTTGGTCTTGTAGGCCGTCTCCCGGCTGCTGATCACGGCGCGCCCCTGATCGTCGAGCGACACCATCACCGGCGACATCTGGGGCCCGCCATCGGCGACTCGCGGCGCTCGCCGGGCGCTGAACACGGCCCGGTGATTCTCCCGGATGAACCGCCGGGCCTCGTCGAGGTCCACCGCCTACACGTTGCCGAGCTGACCTCGAATAGCCCCCCCCGGGTAGAGCGGCGTCGAGTGGAGGTTGAGGTAGTACTGCTGCGGGTTGACGGAGATGTTGTCGAGCAGCGCCTCGTTGGCCACGGCCACGCACTGGAACGTCGAGGTCGTGCCCGCGGGCGGCACGGCGAACGGGACGACGACCGGGCCCGGCGCCGTGGGGGGCGCGAAGTGGATGTGGAGGCCGCTCGGCGTGCCGTCCACGCCCCCCCACTTCAGCGACAGGCAGAGGAAATTGGTGTCGTCGTCGATGTAGATCACGGCGTCGCCGGCGGCATCGGGGTCGCCCGGTCCGGGTCGCTCCGCCGCGCCGGTCAGGTGCGTCTTGATGATGGCGTCATCGGCCCGGGCCGGCATGATCAGGGCCACGCCGAGGGCGAGAAGGGACACGACGACGACGGCAAGCTTGCGACTCATGTGAGCTTCCTCCCGCAACGAAACCTGGTGGAGCCGCATCCTAAGTCCTCGAGAGTTCCAGGAGCACGGCACGTTCCACTTCTCTACGGTGGTCGGCGTCGAAGAGTTTGCTTCCGCTCCCGTCGACGACGTAGAAGGCGTCGACCACCTCGTGGCCGAGGCTGATGACCTTGGCATGGAGGATGTCGAGCTCGAGGTCGGCCAGGGCGCGCGTGATGCGGTAGAGCGTGCCGATGCGGTCCGGCGCCCGCACCTCCACGACCGTGGCCGCCTCCGACGCGTCGTTGTCCACCGAGACCTGCGACCGTGCGGGCGTGGCGGCGGCGAGGCTGGCCCGCCCGGCGTAGGCGCGGGCCCGTTCCGCCAGCCGGGCCTCCAGCGAGAGCCGCCCCGCCAGCACCCGGCGGAGGTCGTCCTCGACGGCCGACCAGTTGGGCGCGCCGCCGAACACGGGGTCGACCCGGAACTTCTCGACGGCCACCCCGTCGCCGGTCGACCCGGCCCGGGCCGACAGCACGTCGAGGCCGTGGAGGGCGAGCGTGCCCGCCACCCGGTTGAACAGCCCCGGCCGGTCGCGGGCGGCGAGCACGACCGACATGCCGTCGCCCTGCACGACGAGGTCGCCGGTCGCCTTCATCTGCTCGACGAGGGGCGCCTCGTCGTCGGACGGGAAGTCCGAGCCGTCGCCGTGGGCCTCGCCGGCCAGCACCTTGGCGACCCGCGAGACCAGGTCGGCGATCAGGCCGGCCTTCCAGGGGCTCCACGCCGCCGGGCCGGTCGCGATGGAGTCGGCTTCGGTCAGGGCGTGGAGCAGCTCGAGCGTGCCCACGTCGCCGACCGCCTCGGCCACCGCGGCGACAGTCGCCGGGTCCTGGATGTCGCGGCGCGTGGCGGCGTCGGCCAGCAGCAGGTGGTGGCGTACCAGGCGCACGAGGACCGCCACGTCGCCCGGCTCGAACCCGAGGCGGGCGGCGACGCGCTCGACCAGCACGGCGCCCGCCTCGCTGTGGTCGTGCGACGCGACCAGGTCGGTGTGGCCCTTGCCCAGGTCGTGCAGCCATGTGCCGATCACGAGGAGGTCGGGACGGTCGACCCGAGCGGCCAGGTCGGCGGCCCCGGCCGCCGCCTCGCATAGGTGCCGGTCGACCGTGAACCGGTGGTAGGCGTTGCGCTGCGGCTGGCTGCGGACGTTCGACCACTCCGGCAGCAGGCGCACGAGGAGGCCCTTCTGGTCGAGCGCCTCCATCACGGGGATGGCGGCGGTGCCGCTGCCGAGCAGGCGCAGAAGCGCCCGGCGGGCGTCGTCGGGCCACGGGTCGGGCAGCCGGCTGGTACCCGCCGCCAGGTGGTCGAGGGTGGCGCGCCCGATCCGCGTTCCCGCTGTCGCCGCGGCGGCGGCCGCCCGCAACACCAGCGTGGGGTCGGCCGACAGGTCGGCGCCGGGCGCCAGCTCCACGACCCCCTCCCGGAGGACGAGGCCCCGGCCGATGGGCTGGTCCTGCGCCGCCGAGCGGCCGCTCGGGCCGCGTAGGGACGCCTCGATGCGCCGCCAGGTCTCGTCGCTGGTCCATGCGATCGTCCGCGCCGCGGCGGCGACGCGGCCCATCAGCATGTCGGCATCGCCATCGCCGAGGGCGGCGGCGACGCGGTCCTGCTCCTGGAGCAGCAGCACGTCGGTGTGACGTTGCGTCGCCCGCTGCAGCTCGACCCGGGCGGCGAGGATCGTTTCGTACGCCCCGGCCAGCGTGCGGTGGTCCTCGTCGAGCAGGATGCGTTGGGCCGCCTCGGCCCACCGCATGGCGTGGACATCCCGGAGCCCGCCCCGTCCCTCCTTGAGGTCGGGCTCGAGCAGGAACGCGACCTCCCCCCACCGCTGGTGGCGCTTCGCCACCGACGCGGACAGCTCGGCGAGCCATTTCGACGACCGGGCCCGCCATTGGCCGGCGGCCCGCTCCCCCAGGTCGGCGGCCACATCCGCGTCGCCGGCGATGAGGCGCATGTCGAGGAGGGCCGTGGCCGTGTCCAGGTTGGTCGACGCCAGCGCGAGCGCCTCCTTGATCGTGCGCACGGCGTGGCCCAGCTTCAGGCCCGCGTCCCAGACCGGGTACCAGATGCGCTCGGCCATGCGCCGGAGGTCGGGCTTGTCCCGACGCTTGGTGCCGTCGAGGAGCATCACGTCGATGTCGCTGCCCGGGCACAGTTCCGCCCGCCCGTAGCCGCCCACGGCGACCAGTGCGACCCCGTGCCCGCTGTGGCCGTCGAGGGCGGCCCCGAACACGCCCGCCAGCCAGGCGTCGGTCGCGCCGGCCAGGGCGCGGCACAGCGCCGACCCGGTCAGAGCCGGGTCCGCCCGCACGTTCAGAATGTCGTCAGGTACCACGGCCGGCACGGGTAATGATGGCCGATCTCCTACAGTGCGCCGCGTGAAGCTGCGCCTGAGCCCGGGTACCGCCCTGGTCACGGGGGCGTCGAGCGGGATCGGGCGGGCTTTCGCGCTGGGCCTGGCCGCCCGGGGGCTCGACCTGGTGGTCGTCGCTCGCCGCAAGGACCGCCTGGAGGAGCTGGCCGCCGAGGTGCAGTCAGCGCACGGCCGCACGGTCGAGGTGCTGCCCGCCGACCTGGTCGACGAGGCCCAGCGGGCGACCGTCGAGGCCCGGCTGGCCGACGCCGGGCGGCCCATCGACGTGTTGGTCAACAGCGCCGGGTTCGGCACCCAGGGGCTGTTCGCCGAGCTGCCGGTCGACGACGAGGACCAGGAGATCCGCCTCAACGTCCTCGCCCTGGTACGGCTCACCCACGCGGCGCTGCCCGGCATGATCGAACGGCGCCGCGGCGCCGTGGTCAACGTGACCTCCCTCGCCGGGCACCAGCCGATCCCGAAATGGGCGACCTACACGGGCACCAAGGCGTTCGTCACGACCTTCACGCGAGCCGTCGCCGCCGAGGTGCACCGCAGCGGCGTCCACGTGCTGCTGGTCATACCCGGGTTCACTTCGACGGGGTTCCAGGAGGTGTCGCAGTTCGACCGCAGGACGATCCCCGGCCCGGCGTGGATGACGGCGGAGGCGGTGGCCGAGCACGCCCTCGCCGACCTCGAGCGCGGCCGCAAGGAGAGCATCCCGGGCGTGCACAACCGCGTCGTCGCCGTCCTCACGTGGCTGTCGCCGTGGCCTCTCACGCGGCGGGTCCTCAAGGTCGGCACCCGCAAGATGATGTGACGGCCGGCGTGGCCCGAACGCTGTGGCGAGTCCGCGCCGCCACGGCCGACGACATCGAGGCCTGCGTGGACATCGTCGAGGAGACGGCGGCGGAGGGGCTCTGGCTAGGAGCCGAGGCGCCGATCGACCGCGCGGAGCGCGCCGAACGCCTACGGGCGGCGCTCGACAACGAACGGGGTGCCGTCCTCGTGGCCGAGGCCCCGGACGGTGAGATCGCCGGCCACCTCGGCCTCGAGCTGACCCCGTACAGCGTCGCCCACTTCGGCATGTGCGTCGGCCGGGCCTGGCGCGGCCGGCGAGCCGGGTCGGCCCTGGTCGAGGAGGCGGTGGTGCAGGCCCGCCGGCTCGGCGCCCACAAGATCTCGATCCAGGTGTGGCCGCACAATCAGGCCGCCCTCGGCCTCTACACGAAGGCCGGGTTCATGCGGGAGGGCCGGCTCCGCCGTCACTACCCCCGGCGCACCGGAGAGCTGTGGGACGCTGTCATCATGGGCCTCGTGCTCGACGAGGAACGCCCCGGCTCGCCGCATCCGGA
>JBOGIC010000640.1:0-1758 GCA_050744985.1 Acidimicrobiales bacterium | reverse complement strand
ATCGGGCTTCGGGGCGCGCGGCACGCGCGTCCCGGTGAGGGATCGGGCTTCGGGGCGCGCGGCACGCGCGTCCCGGTGAGGGATCGGGCTTCGGGGCGCGCGGCACGCGCGTCCCGGTGAGGGATCGCTTACGGGACGGCCTTAGGATGCCCGGGGGACCAGGCCTGACCCGTCACCCCGTCTATAAGGCAGGAAGCCGCTCGCGGGGTCTCCTCGTTCGTTTCTACGCTGTCGGGATGACGGGCGGTCGAATGGCGGATCCGGACCGTCTGCGGAGCGAGGTCGACGGAATGGTGGAAGCCATCACCGGCGCCCTCGTCGACCGGTTCGGCGGCGGCATGCTGGGCCTGTGGTGGAAGGGGTCGGCAGCCAAGCCATGGGACTCGGCCATCGACTATGTCCCCGAGCTGAGCGACCTGGATATCCACTACCGGGCCGACGACGTCACAGCTGCCCTGCTCTCTGAGCTCGATACCGCGCTCGCCATCCATGCGGACATCGAGCGCCGGTTCAAAGCCTCCTTCCCGGCGCCGCTGCACATTCCCCGTGCGCAGTTCGTGCCGATGGCGGCGATGGCGCAGTGCCCGGGTACGTGCCGTCGCCGACCTCGACGGTGCACACCCGCACGGGTCGGCCTGGGTTGGTCCGGTCGCCGTTGACGAGGCTGCCGTATGCCGCAACGAGGCCGCCGCCCTCGTCCGGGCCGCCGATCCCGAAGCGCTGAACCAAGCCGTCGTCGACCTGGTCGAGCGGCCGGGGCATCATCGCTATCTTGGCCTCCGGAGTCTCGGCTGGCGGGTGTCGCCGGTCGGCCCGCGGGTGCTCAGCGCGCTCGGGCTCGACTTCGAGACCGCCTGGTCAGCCAACCGGACGGCACCGAGGGCGGCATCGCGCAACCAGCCGACGGCTTGGCCGTCACCCCGGGAGGCGCCAAGTAGCAGGTGGGTCGCAACCTTGAGCAGCGGCGATCCGGCGGCGACGAAGCTCCGCGCCGCCTGGAGGTGCAGGGCACGACGCAGCGCGGGAGCCAGATCCTCATAGATCGCTTCACGCACCAGCGGGTGTCGGAAGGCCACCGCGATGTCGCCTGGGCCTGCAGCACCCGGAGTCGAGCGCCTGCTGAACGAGTGGCAGCAAATCGACGGCGGACTGTCCCGTCACCAGGCTCAGGTCGCCGACTTCGAAGGTGGCGCCGAGCACTGAGGCGACGCGGATCACGTCGAGAACGGGTGGGCGGAGGTGCGCCACCCGGCGCAGCAGGGTGAGTCGGAGGCTGGGTCGGTAGTGGGCGCTCCGGATGTCGACCCGTCCGCCCTCGAAGGTAAGGACGCCGTCCTCCGCCAACGCTTCGAGCAGCTCGAGCACGAACAGGGGGTTGCCCTCCGCGCCATGGAGCCAAACCCGCGCGCCCTCGCTTTGCACAGCGACGACCGGTACGCCCTTCAGATCGACGTGCAGGCGGCGACCCCCGCCGACGCCCTCGACTGGGTGTTGTCCCGCTGGAACTTGGCCGTGAGCCAGGTCCGGCTTCCCGCCTGGGAAGTCGTGCGGACCGAAGTCCTGACGCCGGAGGAGTTCGAGCGTGACCTGCTGCAGATGCCTCTAGCGACGCCGGCGATCTTGGCACCACCGGCGAGCTCGAAGCGCCCGGGGCCTGATGACGCGGGCGACCTGCTCCGGCGGGTGTTCTCCGACCCGCTGACGGGCACGCTGAGCGGAGAGGTCTTCGGGCTCCGACTCGGGCACGCTCTGTTGACC
>JBOGIC010000639.1:0-3384 GCA_050744985.1 Acidimicrobiales bacterium | reverse complement strand
GCGACGACGGTGAGGCTGCGCTCGGGGGCGTCGGTCACCGAGCCGAACGAGTCGATGGCGGAGACCTCGAGGGGCAGTTCGGGCCCGCTGACGCCGGCCAGGTCGGTGGCCAGTACGAGCAGGTCGGGGCTCTTGGGCAGCGGCGGCAACGCCCAGGTGAAGATCAGCGGGAAGTGGTATTCGTCGGGAGGCTCTTCGTCCTCGGGCAGGTCGGCGACGACGTCCTCGAAGGCGAGCAGCACCCGGGGCTCCACCTCCAGGGCCAGGTGCAGGTCAACGGGCCCGCCGCAGCCCTCCTCGGGGTGAAGGTCGACCTCCCAGACCTGGCGGAGGGAGTAGGTCTCGACGAAATGGCGCTCGTCGTGCACGTGAAAACCGTGATCGACCCCGTGATCCTTGAGCTCGGCGACGAACCCGGCGACGTCGATGGCGGCCACGAGTCGAGCGTAGGTCAGCCAAACCGTTAGGTCTGCCGGCAGCAGTAGCGTCGCTCGGGAGTGACCGACGACGCCCTCCTCGAGCTCCTGCGGGAGGCGGCCACGGCGGTCGGCCACGCCCTCGGAGGTGTGGAGGACTGGGGACTGTCGGGGGGCAAGCCCGGCCAGTACTCGCTCGACCTCGCCGCCGACGCCGCCGCCCTCGAGATCCTGGGGAAGGCCGAGATCGGCGTGTTGAGTGAGGAAAGCGGCCTCCACCACCCCGAGCGGGAGCTATGGGTGGCCCTCGACCCGGTCGACGGCTCGACGAACGCGTCGCGCCGCATCCCGTGGTTCGCCACCAGCATGTGTGTGATCGACGGCGAGGGGCCTCGTGTCGCGCTGGTCGTGAACCTGGCGACGGGGGACCGGTTCGAAGCCGTGCGGGGCCAGGGAGCCCGGTGCAACGACCGACCGATCGGACCGACGGACTGCCCGTCGCTTTCTCGGGCCGTCGTCGGGGTCACCGCCTGCCCGCCGTCTCCGCTGGGGTCGCGCCAGGTCCGGGCCCTGGGTGCCGCCGCCCTCGACCTGTGCGCCGTGGCCGCCGGCACCCTCGACGCGTACATCGACTTCAGCCCGCACAGCCACGGCCCGTGGGACTACCTCGGCGGCCTGCTCGTGTGCCGGGAGGCCGGCGCCCACGTCGCCGAGGCTCGCGGGCGGGACTTCGTCACCCGGGGCCTCGACGACCGCCGCACCCCGGTCGCGGCGGCGACGGTGTCGCTGCTCGAGGAGGCGGTCGCAGTGCGAGCCGCGTTGCCCTGATGGCGGGCGGATCCGGCTGGCAGCGGGCCGGCTACCGGCTGTGGTCACGGCTGCCGGGCGTCGTGCGGCGGTTCGTCGTCCGCCGGGCGACGCCGTCGTACCACGTCGGCGCCATCTGCGTCATCGAGCGCTCGGACGGCGCCGTACTGCTCATCCGCAACACCTACCGCCAGAAGTGGGGTTTTCCCGGCGGGTTCCTGAAACGGGGCGAGTCACCGTCCGAGGCTGTCCTCCGTGAAGTGGGGGAGGAGGTCGGTGCCCAGGTCGTCATCGACGACAACCCGATGGTCGTCGTGGACGCCGAATTCCGACGCGTCGACGTGATCTTCAGCGGCCGACCGGTGGACGAGCAGGCGGTATCGGACATCACGCCCCGCTCGCCGGAGATCCTCGCCGCATCGTGGTTCGCACCCGATGCCCTCCCCGAGCTGCAGCCCGAGGCCGTCGCCGCTCTCGTGCAGCTGGGCCGCGCCGAGCGTCGCCGCCTCGACGGTCCCGACACGCCTTCCTCGTAGCCGCTGCGGGCGAGCTAGACCATCGGGAACTGGCCGACTGCCACCGGGGTCGACGGGTGGCGCAGCTTCGACAGCGCCTTCGCCTCGATCTGGCGGACCCGCTCACGCGTCACCCGGAACTCCTTCCCGACCTCGTCGAGGGTGCGCGGCCGGCCGCCGCTGAGGCCGAACCGCAGCTCGAGCACACGCTGCTCACGGTCGGAGAGGGTCGTGAGGACTTGGCGCAGTTCCTTCAGCTCGAGGGCGGCGACGGCGGCGTCGGCCGGTGCCTCGGCGTCCGGGTCGGCGAGGAAGTCGATCAGCTCGGCATCCTCGTCGCCCACCTCGGCGAACAGCGACACGGGGTCCGGCCCCACCCGGAGCGCCTCGGCCACCTTGTCGGTCGCCAGGCCGGTGTCCTCGGCGATCTCGTCGAGCGAGGGCTCGCGGCCCAAGGTGCGCACGAGGTGGTTGGCCGCCCGCTGCACCTGGCCGACCGTCTCGACCATGTGCACCGGCACCCGGATCGTGCGGCCCTTGTCGGCGATCGCCCGCGTGACGGCCTGGCGGATCCACCATGTGGCGTAGGTCGAGAACTTGAAGCCCTTGCGGTGGTCGAACTTCTCCACCGCCCGCATGAGCCCGAGGTTGCCCTCCTGGACGAGGTCGATCAGGGGCAGGCCGCTGGACTGGTAGCGCTTGGCGATCGACACGACCAAGCGGAGGTTGGACTGGATGAAGCGCTGGCGCGCCTGACGGCCGGCCTCGGCCCTCCGGGCCAGGTCGCTCCCGCGGCGCCCGGTCGTCATCGCCTCGTCGGCGGCCCGGCCGTCGAGGATGGCTTGCGCCAGCGCGACCTCCTCGGCGGCGGTCAACAGGTCGTGGCTGCCGATCTCGTTGAGGTAGCGCCGCAGCAACTGGTCGACGGTGTCAGCACGGTGGCCGGCAGGCATTTCGGGCGAGCGTAGTGAAGGGGTCCCCGCCATCCGGGGATGGTCCTCACTCCTTCGGCTGGCGCTGCCAGCCGATGTTCCCGACCAGCAGGGCGACGACGCTGACGAGGTACAACTGGCCGATCAGGGCCTCGGACACGGCCAGCATCCGGCCGGCCGGACCGCGCGCCGTCAGGTCGCCGTAGCCGGTCGTTGTCACGGTGGTGAAGCTGAAATACACGTAGTCGATGGTCTCCTCGGATGGCTCCTCCGAGAAGAACGGGGGATCGATGGCGCCGACGACCGCGAAGACGAAGGCGAAGAACACGCCGACGAGGAGGTAGAGGCACAGGGCGCCGGCGATGGTGCGCCCGGTGATCGCCGGGTGGGTCAGGAGCCGGCGGGCGATGGCGACGGGCGCCACGATCGCAAGGAGGGCTCCCACGAGCGAGGGGGCGGCCTCGGCCACGCGCCCGGTGCCGGCCACGACGGCGACCGTCGAGGTCGTGAGGCCGATGCCGACGGCGACGTAGGCGACGGTCATCGTCACGCGGTGGGCCTGCGACGTGTGGAGGACGAACAGCAACGTGCCCCCGGCGAGCCCGACCGTCAGCACCCGTCCCCACCCACCGACGTCTCCGATCGGGATCGACACGATCGTCGCCGTGATCAGCACCAGCGCGATGCCGAAGCGATCCGACTTCCGATCCGGCG
>JBOGIC010000638.1:0-3647 GCA_050744985.1 Acidimicrobiales bacterium | reverse complement strand
GTGCATGCCCCGGCCGCTGAGACCGTTCAGGTAGGCGGGCAAGGTCGACACGAGCGTCTTGCCCTCGCCGGTCTTCATCTCGGCGATCCAGCCGAAGTGCAGGGCGGCGCCGCCCATGAGCTGCACGTCGAAGTGGCGCTGGCCGATCACCCGGCGGGCGGCCTCGCGGGTGACGGCGAAGGACTCGAGGAGGAGGTCGTTGAGGGCATCGTCGACGTCCGAGCCGGTGAGGCCGTCGAGGCGCTCCCTGAACTCCACCGTCTTGTGGCGGAGGGCGTCGTCGGGGAGGGCCTCGATCTCCGGCTCGAAGGCGTTGATGTCGGGCACCAGGGTGGCGAGGGCGCGCTGCTTCTTCCCTTCACCCGCCCTGAGCACCTTGGTCAGGATCGACATGCGGTCGAGTCTACCGGTGGCCCCGTCGTCGGCCGCCCCGCCTTTCGGGGCAGAATGGCGGCGATGGCGAACGGCGGGAAGACCGCGGCCCCGGAGACGAAACCCGACCGCGACGAGGTCGATTTCACGTGGTTCACCGACCTGGTGCGCCGCTACGCCGAGCGCGACACCGTCCGGAAGCTCTCGCCCCACGCGGACACGGCGATGTTCGTCGGGGCCCTGGTGGTCGCCCTCCTCCTCGGCCTGTGGCTCACGGCGGGGGCGTGGGGAGGCCGTCCCCCGTCCGGTGAGGACACGATGCCGCACCTCATCCGGGCGAACTTCGCGTTGCACAACCTGCTGCCCCGAGGGCGGATCGACGGATGGGACCCGTCGTTCATCCTCGGCTACCAGGAGTTTCTCTTCATCGGGCCCGGCCTGACCTGGGCCGTCGGCGCCGTCCGCCTCCTGTCGCTCGGCATCCTGTCGACCACCGGCGCCTTCAAGATCGTCTTCGTCGGCTCGTTCGTGGTCCTGCCCCTCGCCGTGGCCTTCTTCGCCCTGTCCTTCGGCCTGTCCCGCCGGGCGGCGGCCATCGCCGCCATCCTGACGTTCGCGGTCAACAACCCCTTCGGCGGCGTGGGCCTCCAAGGGCTGTTCAACGTGGGCCTCGCCGTCCACCAATTCGGCGCCATCTTCTTCTTCCTCACGCTGGGCGCCGTCCTCCGCCTGATCCAGACGCCGCGCCTGCGGTGGGTCGTAGTCACCGGGGTCTTCGGTGCGGCCCTGCTCGTGACCCACGGGATCTCGGTCATCCTCCTCGGCCCGCTGATCGCGATCGTGCTGCTCGTGCACATGACGCCGACGACCTCCGACGAGCTGCGCAAGGCCCGCTTCGAGGCCATCGTGCGCCGGGAGGTCCGCGCCGAGCTGAGGCGACGGGACGAGCCCGAGCCGACGCCGGCGGTGCCCGAGCCGGCGGAGCCGGCGGAGGCGGCCGCCACCGACGCGACAACCTCCGACGAGGCAGACGACACCGTCCTCCCCGAGCCGGAGCCCCCCGAGGTGCATTGGCGCCGCCTGGGGCTGGCGGCGGCGCTGGCCTGCGCCCTGGCCGCCTGCGTACTGCTGCCCTTCGCCGCGCACCGCAACCTGCGCGGCGGCTTCACCGGCTGGGGCACCGCTCCGCTGGGCGAGCGCATCGCCCAGATCTGGCGCGGCGACATCCTGTTCCGCCCCGGCGTCGCCTGGCTGGTGCTGGCCGGGCTGATCTACGGGCTCTACCGGGCCTACCAGGGCAAGCAGTACGCGCTGGCGATGGTGGCCGCCCCGGTGATCTACCTGGCGCTGAGCCACGCCGCCCTGCACCTGTGGCCGACGAACGTGGCGGCCGTGCAGCTGCCCAACCGGGGGCTGGGGTATGTCGGCGTGTTGGCCATGCTGCCGCTGGCGGCGTTCATCGACAAGCTCTCCGGGCGGAGGCCGGTCGGCTATCTGATCGCCGTCGCCGCCGCGCTGGCCATCGTGATCCTGCCGATGGACGCGTACCGCACGCTGGCCCGGGAACAGGGCGACGCCGTCCCTGCGATGTTCGAGGCGGCCGACAACCTCCGCCGGCTCGTACCCGACGGCGCCCGGTTCGTCACCGAGCGGCAGTTCCCTCAGGAGATCGAGCGTACGGGCATCATCAACCCCGACCGGTGGCTGGCGTGGGCGTCCGGCCGGCCCACGCTCAACAACTTCAACGTCGAGTCGACCCTGGCGGGCGAACCGGCCTTCGAGTCCGAACACATCCGGGACCGCAGCCCGGAGGTGATCGCCGACGCGCTCTCCCGGTACGGCACGACGCACCTGGTGACGGTCTCGGACGAGGCGGCCTCCGCCATGTCCGGGTCATCCCGGTTCGCGCTGGTCTGGTCGTCGCCGCCGCTGGCGATCTTCGAGGTGCTGCCGAAGCCCGACCAGCCGCCGCCGGCTGCCCTGTTGACCGCCGACGGGCCGCTTTCGGCCCAGATCACCCGGGCCGAGCCCGAGGCCGTCCGGATCCAGTTCGATGCCGCCCGGACGGGCGTGGCCGATGTCGCCATCGCCTGGTCGCCCAAGTGGCACGCCACCCTCGACGGCCGGCCCGTGCCGATCCGCCGAGGGCCGCAGGGCCTGATCCAGGTCGGGATGCCCGCGGGCAGCCATCAACTGGCGCTCACCTTCCGGCCGGACCTCTGGGACTACCTGGGCGTCCTGGTGACGCTCGCTACCGCGATCGGTCTCGGTGTCGTGACCTACCGCTATGTCCGCAACCGCCGCCGTTCGGCCTCCGAGGAGGCGCCACCGGCGACGGATTCGCCGACCGAGCCGGCGACTGAGGCGCCGACGAGCAAGGCCGAAACCGCCGAGGACGCACGCACGAGCCCGTAGCTACCGGCCAGTATGGGCGGCACCATGACCGAGGTCGCCGCCGAGAGGCCCCAGGTCCGAGCGCCCGTCGAGGCGTACGACGAGGTCGACGTGACGCGCCTGGTCGGCTGGGTGCACCGGCGGGACCCGGTCCGCTGGATCCTCGCCGGCATGGTCGTGGTTTGGGGTGTCGTCTTCTTCCTCCTCTGCAATCTCCGCCACGCCCGGTTCTCGACCTTCGCCTTCGACCTCGGCACCTACGACCAGGCCGTGTGGCTGCTGGCCCACGGGAAGATGTTCGACACCGTGCGGGGGCTGAACGTCCTCGGGCACCACATGAACCTGATCCTGCTGGTGCTGGCGCCGTTCTACCGGCTGGGGTTCGGCCCCGAGTTCCTGCTGTTCGTGCAGGTGGCCGCCCAGGCGTCGGGCGCGGTGGCCATCTACCTCCTGGCCCGGGACCGCCTGGCCGATCGCTGGCTGGCGCTGGTGCTGGCCGGCGTGCTGCTGCTGAACCCGACCTACCAGTTCCTGACCTGGGAGTTCTTCCACCCCGACGCCCTCGCCATCGCCCCCCTGCTGTTCGCTTACTGGGCCGCGCGCGCCCACCGATGGCGGTGGTTCGCGCTCGCCGCCGTGCTGACGGTGCTGTGCAAGGAGGACGCGGCGCTGGGGATCGCGGCGATGGGGGTGCTGATCGCGTGGAAGGACCGGCAGCGCAAGATCGGGCTGATCACCCTCGCCGGCGGGCTCCTGTGGTTCCTGTTCTCGACCCGCGTGCTGATCCGGTACTGGCTCGACGGGCAGAACCCGTTCTACGACACGTTCTTCGGCGACCTGGGCAACAGCTTCGGGGAGGTGCTGAAGAACTCGATCATCCG
>JBOGIC010000637.1:0-2698 GCA_050744985.1 Acidimicrobiales bacterium | reverse complement strand
CGCCGTGGCCGGCCTGCGTGGCCCGAACGCCGTGGCCGGCCTGCGCGCCCCGAACGCCGTGGCCGCACGGATGCGCACGGACCACCACGCGTCCACGGCGTGGTTGCGGTCGTAGAGCTTGAAGGCGAGCCACTCGCGGCCGCGCACCGGGACCGTGCTCACGACCGAAGCGAGCGTTCGGGCCGGTCGCGCCGTCCGCACGGGAGAGGTGATCAACGCGGCACCTGCTCCTGGAGCTCGGGAGGCGGAGCCGTCGACTTCAGGCGTCGCTGATCGAGCCAGCCCAGCACCAGCCAGGGGAAGGGCGCGATGGCGTAGTTGCCGCCGTTGAGCCACTGCAGCGACGTGACGACGAGGATGCCCAGGGCCGCCAAGCTGAGGAAGTCGCGCCGATCACGCGCCATGCGGAAGGCGAGCATGAAGCTGGCGGCGACGACGAAGCAGTAGGCGGCCAGGCCCGGGATGCCGAGGGCGACGGCGATGTTGGAGGGATCGGTTTCGGTGCTGAAGGTGTTCCCACCGAACTTCTCCGCCGCGATCGTCGTCGAGCCCACGCCCTGGCCGATCGGGTTGCGGATGGCGTTGGTCAACCCGGCGCCCAGTTGCTGGAGGTGGATCGGCAGGGTCGAGACCTTGTCGTTCAGGGGGTCCGACAGTCCTTCGATCTGCCGTTCGAGCAGTTGGGATGTCCGGTTGCCCCCCAGGGTGCCGGGGGCGAACGAGACCAGTGCGCCGAGAACAGCGAGGCCCACCATGCCCATGATCAGCGCCTTGACCAGCCCATAGCCCCGCCGGGCGGCGAACATGGCGCCGAGGGCGATCGGCAGGAGCACCAGGATCGCCCGGGAAGACGCCAGGAGGAGCGCCCACGTGAGGAGGGCGAGCGCTGCCGCCGCCGGCGCAACCCGTCCGGGCCGGAATCGAAGCGCCCAAACCAGTGCAGCGATCGCCAGGTAGCCCACGTACTCCGTGGTTGAGGCGAACGAGGCGAACTGCCGGTAGGCATCCCCGACCCGGAGGCTGATGAACCCCTTCTGCTCGATCCACGTCGCGTCCCACGTCGGGAAACCCCGGTAGACCTGGAACAACCCGTAGACGGCCCCGCCGACGGCGAGGCCGGCGACGATGCTCAAGAGCACCTTGAGCAGGCGGTCGTCCACGACGGACCGACCGATCCAGAACCACAGCATGGGGACCAGCACGAACAACAGCCCGGCGAGGCCGACGGTCGGTCCGCCCTGGAGGGGGTTGAGCGCCGACATCGTCACCAGCGCGCTGAGGACGAGGACGCCCTTGGCGAGCGGCGTCAGGGAACGGAAGGCGCCGGCACGGGCGCCGACGGCGACGAGCACCCCCACCGTCACGGGGCCGACGAGGAGCAGGACATCCTGGTCGCCCCCCGCGCCCGCCCCCAGCAGCATCCGCCGGATGGTCGCCAGCACGGCGAGCCACACCACCAGGGCGATGATCGTGAACGACGGGGCCCGGAAGCACACCACACACAGCAGGAGCGCGGCGGACAGGGCGAGGGCCCCCTGGAGGAGCGCCACCGAGGAGCTGGCGACGCCGAGGACCGAGCACAACCCGATCGCGATGGCCGGCACGACGAAGGCGCGAAGACGGCGCGCGATCCCCGGATCGAGGCGTGGGCCCCCCGCCAACGCGGTGTTCGAGGCACCCATGAGTAGCCGAGACACTATCGCCGTGGGCACACCGGACCGGGCCGCGAGGGCCCGGTTCCGGCCCTGTCGCGTGTCGCGACCCGCTTCGTGCGGACCGGTAGCATCATGCCGGTGCCTCACGACCCTCGTGACCGTGACAGCGACCTGCGCGAGTACGGGAGGACCCTGTGGCGCAGGAAGGGCCTGATCGCGCTCGCCGTGGCGGTCACCGTCGGCGCCAGCCTCGTCTACTCCTTCGTGACCAAGCCGGTCTACGCCGCCACCGCGTCCGTCCTCCTTGGTCCGCGAGTCGTCGAATCGCCCTTCGACCCGAGTGCGGGTGTGCGCCTCGATGCCAATCGCACCGTCGCCAACGAAATAGAGGTGTTCAAGAGCAAGTCGGTGACGGACGCGGTGACCGACAAGATCGGCCCCGCACCACGGGTCTCCGTGACCTCGCGTACCGGCACCGACGTGCTCTACGTCACCGCGGACAGTACCGACCGCGTGCGCGCCGCCGAGGTGGCCAACGCCTACGCCAACGCGTACATCGAGTTCCGCCGCACGCGAGCCGTCGACGACCTCCTCGCCGCCGGGAAGCAGATCCAATCCAAGGTCTCCGACCTCCAGCGTGAGATCGATACGGCCAGCGGCGGAGCACGTGAGCAACTCCTGCAGCAGCAGTTGCTGTTCAAGCAGAAGCTCGACCAGCTCCAGGTCGACGCCGCGCTGAAGACGGGTGGTGCCGAGCTCGTGACGCCGGCGGCCGTGCCCAGCACGCCGGTCAAGCCCAAGCCGTTGCAGTCTGCGCTCATCGCGCTCGTCGTCGGTCTTCTGGTAGGTGTCGCCCTGGCGTTCCTGGTCGAGTTCCTGGACGACTCGGTGAAGTCCAAGGAGGACCTCGACCGGGTGGCGCCCGACCTTCGCGTCATCGGGTTGAACCCGCTCATCTCCGGCTGGAAGCCGGCACAGTACAAGGTCGTGTCTGTCGAGGACACGAACTCCGGCGCGTCCGTGGCCTACAGCACGCTGCGCAC
>JBOGIC010000636.1:0-2225 GCA_050744985.1 Acidimicrobiales bacterium | reverse complement strand
TGATGGTCACTCCGGCAGGGCGTTCAGGCCACGCAGGCCTGAATTGCGTTCAGGCCACGCAGGCCTGGGCGCGTGGAGTCTAGCCAGCACACCGCTTGTGCGCTTGTGAACGCCGACAGCCGTCTAGCGGCCGACGGCGTCTCGCAACTGGCCCACCAGATCCGCCTCGACCATGTCGGCGGCCAGACGGACGGCGTTCACGATCGCGCGCTGGGTGCTCTTGCCGTGGCCGATGATGCACACGCCGTCCACGCCCAGCAGCATGGCGCCGCCGAAGGTGTCGGGGTCCATCTCGTGGTAGAGCGGCATGAGGGCCGGGAACAGCACCTCGGCGGCCCGGCGGGTCTCGTCGGTGGTGTTCATGGCCTCGAGCACGGCGTTGACGACCACCTTCACGCCGCCTTCGAGCGCTTTGAGCAGCACATTGCCGGTGAACCCGTCGGTGACCATCACGTCGAGCCCGTCGGTCAGGGCGTCGCGCCCCTCGACGTTGCCGATGAACCGCCCGCCGCTGGTGTCGAGGAAGCCGGGCTGGGCCAGCAGGGCGCGGGTCTCCTTGACCAGCGTCGTGCCCTTGCTGTCCTCCTCGCCGATCGACAGCAGGCCCACCCGGGGCTCGGCGATGCCGAAGCGGGAGGCGGTGTACACGGCGCCCATCTGGGCGAACTGGGCCACCCACGCCGGCTGGCACTCGGCGTTGGCCCCCGAGTCGAGCAGGACGGTCGGCAACGAGCCCGGCACCGGCAAGGTCGTGGCGATGGCCGGCCGGGACACCCCCCGGATGCGGCCCATCCGCAGCAGGGCGCTGGCGACCGCCGCGCCCGTGTTGCCGGCGCTCACCATGGCGGCCACGTGCCCGTCCCGCACGGCCTCGGCCGCCTTGACGACCGACGAGTCACGCTTGCGCCGGATGGCCGCCGCGGCGTCGTCGGTCATCTCGATGACCTCGGACGCCGGCATCACCTCGAGACCGCCCGTGTCGCCGATCGCGTCCGGATGGCCGACGAGGACCACGGGGATGCCGAACTCCTCGGCCGCCTGGCGGGCGCCGGCGACGATCTCGCCGGGGCCCCGGTCGGCACCCATGGCGTCGACCGCAATGGGCAGTTTGGTCACGCGCCCGGACCCAACAGCGGACTTATTCGACGATGATCGCCTGACGGCCGCCGTACCACCCGCAGTTTGGGCAGACGACGTGGGGCAGCTTGCCCTTCCGGCATTGGGGACACGTGCTTCGCGGCGGCGCGGCGAGGCTCCACGCGCCGGCCCGGCGGCTGCGGCTCTTGGCCTTGGAGGTCTTCTTCTTGGGGACGGCCATGGAGGGTCGAGCCTACAGGCTGGGATCAGCCACTAGCCACCGTTGCCGGGCAGGTCGTCGAGGGCGGCCCAGCGGGGGTCGCGGGTGGCGGGGGCGCAGGCGCACGGCGCCACGTTGCGGTCGGCGCCGCACGTGGGGCACAGCCCGGCGCAGTCCTCCCGGCACAGGGGCGCCAGCGGCAGCTCGAGCAGCAGGGCCTCCTTGGCCAGCGGCGCCAGGTCGATGCGGTCCCCGCGCAGCGGGTAGGTCTCGCCCTCACGGGCCCTCGGCTCGAACAGTTCCTGGAACGGGGCCCGGGCCCGGTCCGACACGGGTGTGAGGCAGCGCCGGCACTCCGCCACCCACGGAGCGCTCACGGTGCCGGTGGCGAGGATGCCGTCGTTCACCCACTCGAGCAGGGCGTCGACGTCCACCTCCGAGCGGTCGGGCACGGTGGCGGACACGACCTTCAAGGCTTCGACGGCGCTCGACAGGTGCACCCGCCGGCGGGCCCCCGGCCGGTGGAGCAGGTCCGCCACGTTCACCACCAGAGCAGGCGGGCTCGTGCCCACCTCCCCTACCCCAGGTCCTGGTCGAAGAAGACCTCGCCGGACGCCTCCTGCTCCGGCGTCGGCGGCGCGCCGATCTCGCCCTCCTGGGCGGGCGGCAGCGGCGTCACCCGCAGCTTCTCGCGGCCGGCCTGCACCGTCTTCATCGTGCGCTCGAGCACGATCTCGAAGGTGGCGAGCTTCTGGTCGCAGTAGTCCTCGGCCTCGTGGCGCAGGCGGCGGGCCTCGTCCTGGGCCTCCTCCATGATCCGGCGCGACAGGCGCTGCGCCTCGCGCACCAGCTCGGTGCGCTGGACGATCCGCTCGGCCCGCTCCCGGGCGGCGGCGACGATGTCGTCACCCTCACGGGCCACCTTGGC
>JBOGIC010000635.1:0-3219 GCA_050744985.1 Acidimicrobiales bacterium | reverse complement strand
ATGCCCGGGCAGAGGAGCAAGCGGCGCCCGAGGAAGCCGTCTTTGCCCCCCTGCTCGGCGGTCTCCTGGCGATGCCGCACATCTCGGTGATCGGTCCGCAGGAGCTGCACCATCGGACGCCAACTGTTGCCTTCACCGTGGAGGGCTACCGTCCTCAGGACGTGGCCTCCGTGCTCGCCGCGGAGCAGATTGCGATCTGGAGTGGTCATCACTACGCCCTCGAGCTGATGAAGGCGTACGGCCTTTGGGCCAGCGGGGGTGTGGCGCGGGCGGGGGTGGTCCGGTACACGACCGAACAAGACGTGAGTCGGCTGCTCGATGCTGTCTGGGCGTTGAAAGCCTGAGGCTGGTGCGCGCACGGATCGAAACCCAGAGCGTGATCCCCGAGCCGGCGATGTGGGGCAGCGCCTTCCCGCCCGACCGGCCTGGCTATGGGGCGCAGGCCTCCAGCCATGGGCGGGCGGAATCGGGCACTCGTCGCCGTCAGCACGGTCCCGAGTGACGCCACTCGGTCCGGGACTCCGCGGGGTTCACCGGAGACCCCGATTCGATTCTGATGGGCGATCCTCCCGGCTGCAGCGAGCCCAGTCACCTCTGCCAAAACATCCGGGCCGCTGGCGGCTCGGTAGCGGTGTTGACAAAGACATACGCCATGCCCATGCCGAAGTTCGGGCCGAGCACCCACCATCGGGGTGACGCGGTCGCGATTCGTACGCGGGTGTCCCCTCGCCCCATGCCGTCCGGGTACTCGACGCGAACCTCACCGGGCCCGACGGTGCGCTGCAATCCCCATCCCGTCTCCTGCGCCGTGGGCTCGGGGCCGTCGCCGGCCTGACCCTCGGGAAGCTGCAGAACAAAGCGCCACGGCGGTGGTGGGCCATCCTCGGTCCACTGCAACCAATGCGGTGGCCCTCCCACCTTCGTGTCGAGTGTGATCGCGTCCCACGAGCCGTCCTCCTGCAGCTCATACCAGCGGTCGTTGCTGAAGAACTCGTCGTATCGGCTGGGATCGATCCCGTCGTCGTCGGCACGCCATTCCGCCACCCGGAGCTCTGGAATCATGGGAGGACTGGGATCGGGCGGCTGGGTCAGACCGTCCTCGACCGACGACAGGACGAGAGCGGCGTTGGCACCGTCCTTCGGGTCGAAGGTCAGACATGGGTACGGCCCCCATTCGCACTGGAAGAGGACGAGCACCCGTTTCGCTCCCCCGAGGTCCAGTCGCTCGTCGTCATGCTGCAGCTGGCCAACATGGCTCTGCGGGCGCCGACATTGAGCACAAGTCGGCCAGGCCTCGGCTGGGACGCCCCACGGCAGGCCCCCGAACTTGTCGACGAACTCGGTCTGCGCATCGCAGCGAAGACCGAGCACCAGCCGCGGAACGAAGTACCGCACAGCCCCAGCATTGACTCCCTCAGGGCTTGCCGGGGACGCTCGCCTCGAGGATCTCGGTGACCGGAGTCGTCCAGGCACACGGGAGCGCTCCGCCACCGCAAGCCGGCGCCCAGGGCTGCCGTTCGGCGCTGTCTCCGTTGGCTGCCGCGTGCAACATGCGCCCGATATCCCGGCTCTCGCGCCCGAGCCGCCTCGCCGCAACGTGCCGGTAGGTGGCACGCCCGGGTTACGGGGTCACCGTCCGCTCGGCCTCGCTCCTTCTGCTGCCGCGGCCGCCCCGAATGTCGAGCTGGGATGGCGCCATTCGTCCACCCCCGCATGTATGCCGGTCAGGAAGGCGGGAACGGCTGGCTTCGACTCGGCGTAGAGCGTTCGAGGCGAGATGTCGGCACCATTGGATGAGTCGAGCGTGGCGTGCTCGCCGCCGCGGCGTACATCGACGTGTGGGCGGCGGTGGCGTTCCGCCGCAGCGGGGCGAGCGACGCCTCGGCCTCCTTCTTGTCCGGAAGCCGCCCTGCCGGAGGCGTCCATCGGGGCGGCCGGCAGGTCGACGAGCCGTCGCAAAGTCACGTGGGTACCGGACGGGTACGACAAATTCCGCGACCACTTCGTGACCATCGACTGACCACGAGGGTCCGGTGGTCAGGGGGCCACTCCCCTCGACCAGTGACTCTTACCGTCGGGCTGGCCGGATTTGAACCGGCGACCCCTTGACCCCCAGTCGGCCCTTGGCCGTTTTGAGGAGTGTCAGACGGTGCCGGGCAGTGCCGCTGAGCAGCAGCTTTACGATTATGTCATGCTGCCGAATGACAGCTCGTTGACGATTCTTTGTGACCATTTCGTGACCACGGCGTGACCGCGAGAGTTATAACCAGAACCTGTGGATCGACCACCCGTTCGAGGGCGCGGCGTACCTTCCTCGTTGACCAAAACGAGACACGCCGGCGGCGTAACGCCGGCGGGGAAGGACACGCCGATGTTGAGAGTAGTCACCGACGACGAGTCGCGCGCGGAGATGTCTGCGGGCCTGGACGAGATCTGCCGGGAAGGCGCCCGGAGGATGCTGGGTGCCGCGCTGCGGGCCGAGGCCGACATCTACGTGGAGTCGCTGGCAGCCGAGCTGGACGAGCACGGCCACCGGCTGGTGGTGCGCAACGGCCGCGCCGAGGCGCGCACCGTCACGACCGGTGCCGGGGAGATCGAGATCGAGGCGCCCCGTGTGAACGACAAGCGAGTCGACCCCGACACCGGCGAACGCTGCCGGTTCCGGAGCTCGATCGTGCCGCCCTGGTGCCGCAAGAGCCCCAAGGTCCTCGAGGTGCTGCCGCTGATGTACCTGCACGGGATGTCCTCCGGCGACTTCGTGCCCGCCCTCGAGGAGTTCTTCGGCTCCGCCGCCGGGCTGTCGGCGTCGGCGGTGACGAGGCTCACCAAGCAGTGGCAGGACGAGCACCGGGCCTGGTCCGAGCGGGACCTGTCCGCCGTCGACTACGTCTACGTGTGGGCCGATGGCGTGCACTTCAACGTGCGCCTGGGTGAGGACCGCCTGTGCTGTTTGGTCATCGTGGGCGTGCGGGCCGACGGCACAAAGGAGCTGGTGGCGGTGGCCGACGGCTACCGGGAGTCGACCGAGAGCTGGGCCGACCTGCTGCGGGACCTGCGCCGGCGGGGCATGTCGGCTCCCGCGCTGGCGGTGGGCGACGGTGCCCTCGGGTTCTGGGGTGCCCTGAGCGAGGTGTTCCCGGAGACACGTCACCAACGCGACTGGGTTCCTATCGCAGCCTTCGGCCGCAACCAAACGGGTCGTGACGCTCGGCTCGGTGC
>JBOGIC010000634.1:0-5179 GCA_050744985.1 Acidimicrobiales bacterium | reverse complement strand
GCCCCAGCCCCGGGCGCGTCGGCGGCGGCGGCGGCGGTGGTGCGGGCGGCTTCCAGCTCGAGCAGCACCCGCAGCGACGCCAGGCCGTCCTCTATGTCGGAGTGGTCGCCGCTGAACGAGCCGAGCTGCGCGGAGGCGAGGATGCACCCGGCGGACACGGCGACGGCCCCGAGGGCGATCGCACCACGCAGGCCGGCCCCGACGACGACGAGGAGGGCGACGCCTTGGAGCACGACGATCACACCCGAGACGGCCAGAGCGACGAGGCCGCTGAACCGCCGCTCGCGCCAGATGGGCCCCATGGCCTCGTCGAAGTGGGAGCGGTACCGGTCGACGAGCCAGCCGTCGAGGTCGAAGACGCGTGTCTCCTTGGCGGCCGCTGGCTCCGTGGCCAGCTGGCGAACGTAGAACGAGCGGCGCAAGGCCTCGCTGCGCCCGAACACGACGCGCGTGAGGAGGCGCCAGTTGCGGCGGCGCCACCGGTAGGCCGTCGCGTGCCCGGCGACGAGCAGGACGGGCAGCCACCAGCGGAACGTCGCCAGGACGACCAGCGACGACGTGGCAACGATCCGCCGGCCCCAGACCTGGGCGAGGTGGTAGGCGGCGCCCCCCGGCGTGCCGGCGGTGATCGCGCCTTGCGCCTGCAGGATGCGGTCGAGGATGGCGGGGTCCTCGAGGTGCGCGACACCGGCCGGGCGCGCCGACGTGTCCATCACCCGCAGCGCGAGGTCGGCGTCGATGCGGCCCATCAGGAGGCGGCTCGCGCTCTCCCGAAAGGGGTGGACGACCTGCATCACCAGGTACAGCACGCCGATCACCGCCAGGCCGGCGGTGACCCGGCCACCCGCGGGCGACCCGAGCCCGTCGGCCGCGACGGCCGGAAGTGCGCCGACGACGACGCCGGAGGCGATCGTGAAGACGGTGGGCAGGAGGCCGGCAAGCAGCGTCGAGGCGAAGGTGGCAGCGGTCAGACCCGGGGAGCAACGCCACGCCAGCCGGGCGAGGCTCACGCGCTCCCGGGCCCGAGGTCGGAACCACCGCTGCTTCCCGCCGCCCACGGTCCTCAGTCTCGCCGGTGCCCGCGCCGCCGTCCTCGGATTATCGGGCGTTCAGCGCCGCCTCGACGCGCTCGAACGCGTGCCACTGCGCATCTCCGACCGGGCCGGACCCAAAATGCGGCTCCCATTCGGTCCCGTGCAGGATGTCGGAGATGCAGAACACCGATGCCGCCCGGATGCCGACGCACCGGCTGACGGTGAAGAGGGCGGCGGCTTCCATCTCGACGGTCAGGACGCCCTCGCCGCGGTAGGCAACGATCTCCTCGAGGGTCTCGCGGTAAGGCGCGTCCGTCGTCCAGCTCCGGCCGACGACGGCATCGGGCAGCGCGGCGCGCAGCCTGGTCAGGAGCGCTTCGTCGGGCTCCGCCCACCGGGCGGCCGGCGCGTAGTGGTGGGAGACGCCCTCGTCGCGCAGGGCGGCCGAGCACAGCACCGTGTCGCCCGGACGCAGGCCACCGGCGATGGCTCCCGCCGTGCCGACGCCCACGATCACCTCGACGCCGACGGCGGCCAGTTCCTCGACGACGATCCCGACCGCGGGAGCGCCGATCGGCAGGCGGGCGAATCCGACGGCGGGCGAGAGCTCCACCACCGAACCAGCCGGTCCGGCGACCTCGCGTACGTCACGGGCGGCCTTCACGCGTTGGAGCAGCGACGGCTGCCAGCTGACGATGACGGCTCGCGGCGACGGGCCGGCCGGGGCGCCGTCCCGCCGGCCCCGATACGCGAGCAACCGGTGCGGCGTCACATACGGATTGCCGTCGTGTTTGCCGGCGAAATTGGGGAACGGCACCCCCACATGATGGCCAGTAGGTCAGACGCATCATTTCCATTTCGACCCGTGCGTTCCGTGGTCGTAGGTGTCATGCTCGACCCGTGGCGCACACGTGGCCGGTACCCGCGCTCGACCAGCACCCCCACGGCGGGGCTATTGCCACCAGCCGGTGGGTGGTGCTCGCCGGTGCGGCCGTGGCAATCCCGGTGGTGTGCCTGCCCCTCGTCCTGACCTACAGCGGCGGCGCCCGCGCCGGGATGATGGGCGCGGCGGTGGCGAGCGGCGTCGCCCTGGCGTTGGTGATCGGGCTGCTCTCGCGCGGCGACGAGCTGCGCTGGGCCTCGGTCGTCGAACCGCTCTCCGGCTTCCTGGTGACGGTCTATGCGCTCGCGGCCCTGGCGACGGGCGAGGACTGGCGGGCCAACATCCTCGGCCTCGTGCTCACCGTCAGCGCGGTCGGGTTGGCGGGGTTCTACGACCGGCGGTTGCGGGAGTATGCGGTCGGCGGGGCGCTGGCCGTCGTCGTGACGGTCGGGGCGGCCGTCACCACCGTTGTCTGGTAGGCGATTCGGACTGCCCCCAGGTGGGCATGCTCTGGGGCATGACGCTGGTTTCCGAGCACGAGGAGCTGAAGGCTCCGAGCACGCGCACGAGCGCCGTGTGGACGAGTGCCGCCGCCGGCGCCGTGGCGGCTCTTCTCATGCTGGTGTTCATACTGCAGAACAGCCAGCGCACGGAGCTGAACTTCCTGTGGCTGCACGGCGACCTGCCGGTCGGCGCCGCCCTGTTACTGGCGGCGGTGATCGGCGCCCTGGTCGTGCTGCTGCTGGGCGCGGCCCGGCTATTGCAACTGCGGCTGATGGCCCGCCGGCACCGGCGCACGGTCGACTCCGGCACGGGCGCGCCATGAGCAGCACGGCGTTGTTCTCGACGCCGATGTCGCTGCGACGGACGTGGCGCAAGCTGCGCGGCCTGTTCCGCCGGCTCGACCCCGGCGTCAACGCCGGTTGGAGCAAGCGCACCCGCTGAGGGCCCGCGACGACGTCTTCGAGTGCCGCACCTGGTTCGAGGGCCTCCTCGGCGTCCCGGCGACGGACGGCAACCGCCTCGACGTCCTGCAGAACGGCGACCGCATCTTCCCGGCGATGCTCGATGCCATCGCCCGGTCGACTCGCAGCGTCGACCTCGCGACCTTCAACTTCGGCGGCACCATCGGGACCGAGTTCGCCGAGGCGCTGGCGGCCAAGGCGAGAGGAGGCGTGCGGGTACGCCTCCTGCTCGACCGCCTCGGCGCGGCGCGCCACGACGCACGGGCCATCGACGACCTGCGGGCGGCGGGCGGGCGGGTGGCGTGGTTCCGGGCGCTCAACAACCCGAGGGCGTGGGAGACGCTGCACCGCGGTCACCGCAAGATCCTCGTGTGCGACCGCGAGGTGGGGTTCACGGGCGGTGTGGGGATCGATGACCGGTGGCGCGGCGATGCCCGCAACCCGTCGGAACGGCGCGACACCCACTTCCGTGTGCGCGGCCGGCCGTCGACGGGTTGTACGGAGCGTTCGCCAACAACTGGGCGGAGACGGGTGACCTGCTGTTCGACGGGCACGACGACTTCGCGCCCCAGCCCGTGGCCGGGCTCAGCGCCGTCCAGGTCGTTCGGGCCGGCGCCCGGACGGGGTGGGGTGACATCGCCACGCTCATCGGCGTGCTGATCACATCGGCGCGCCACCACCTCCGGATCTCGACCGCCTACTTCATGCCCGACAAGCACACGCTGTCGATGCTGTGCGACTGCGCCCGGCGAGGCGTGCAGGTCGATCTGCTCGTCAACGGCCCGCACACCGACAAGTGGATCAGCCGGCTGGCGACGCAGGGGCAGTACGAGCCGTTGCTCGACGCCGGGGTCAACGTGTGGTGCTACCAGCCCACGATGCTGCACCAGAAGATGATGAGCCTCGACGGCATCGCGGCGACGGTGGGGTCGGCCAACTTCAACTCCCGGTCGCTCCTGCACGACGAGGAGCTCAACCTGTCCGTGTTCGACCCGATGGTGGTCAGCGTGCTCGACGCCGCCTTCGACGCCGACCTCGACCGGGCCGAGCGGGTCGACGCCCGGCTGTGGGCGCGTCGCAGCCGGCTGCAACAGGTGGGCGAGTTCGTCCCCGCCGTCCTGGCCCGCCATCTGTAGACCCATGAGCCGCTACCGGACCGCGCTCGAATGCCTGATGGGCGTGCCTGCAACGGATGGCAACGAAGTAAGGATCCTGCGCGACGGCGACGAGGCCTTCCCGGCCATGCTCGATGCGATCCGCACGGCGGAGGCGACGGTCGACATGCACACGTTCGGTCATTGGAACGGTGCAATCGGCGCCGAGCTCACCGACCTGCTCGTCGAGCGCGCCCGCGCCGGCGTGCGGGTGCGGGTGCTGCTCGACGCCTTCGGGGCTCGCCACATCGAACGGGACCTGATCGAGTGCGTCGCCCGCGCCGGTGCCGACGTCCACTGGTTCCGGCCCCTGACGTGGCGGGTGACGCAGGCCACGCACAGGGGTCACCGCAAGGTGCTCGTCTGCGACAACCGGGTCGCGTTCTCCGGCGGCATCGGCATCAGCGACCGGTGGTGCGAGTACCGCGACACGGCCGTGCGGGTTCGGGGCCCGGCCGTGAACGGCCTGAAGGGGGCGTTCCTCAACAACTGGGCCGAGACGCGCCAGCCGCTGTTCGACAAGGACATCGACCCGTTCCCCGAGCACGAGCCCGCCGGGTCGAGTGCCGTGCAGGTGGTGCGGGGCGATGCCGAGACGGGGTGGGGTGACCTGTCGACGCTCGTGCGCGCCTTCGTCGGGCTGGCCCGGTCCCGCCTGCGGATCAGTACCTCCTACTTCGTTCCTGACGCCGACGTGGTCAGGTTGCTGTGCGACGCCGCCCAGCGCGGCGTCTCGGTCGAGGTGCTCCTGCCCGGGGGCCCCGTCGGCACCCGGCTCGCCCAACTCGCGACCGAGGCGTCCTGCGCGCGGCTCCTCGCCGGCGGGGTGCGGGTGTGGTCCTACCCGGGCGGGCTGCGCAACAGCGCGATGGTCGCCGACGGCGCGATGGCGTCTGTCGGCGCCATGGACTTCAACTCGCGCTCGCTCACCCTCAACGACGAGGTGAACGTGGTCGTGTTCGACCCCGAGGTGGTCCGCGTCGTCGACGCGCACATCGAGCAGGACATCGACCGGGCCGCCCGGATCGAGACCGACGAGTGGGCTCAGCGGGGGCTCGTTCGCCGGGCGGCCGGAGTCGTCCCCGGATTCCTGGCGCGACATTTGTAGCGGTCGTAACCTCTCCGGGCAGTGGGGAAGGGGGC